>JBEDEU010000096.1:0-7433 GCA_041175585.1 Pseudomonadota bacterium
GCGTAGAAAGTTCGTTGTAATGGGGGCGGAGGATTCTTGGGTCATACCGTTTAGAGGGCGTAATAGAAAGCATCAAAGGTACATTTTGCCACGACAGAGGCATTCCTACCCAGAACAGTCTTCAGTGCTAGTTTAGGCCGTCGATAGCAGGGGGAGTCTAACCTCAATTTGCAGTCCGCCCTCTGGGCTCTGGCCAAGGGTCAGGGTGCCCGTGTGTGCGCGCACAATGGAATCGACAAGCGAGAGGCCAAGACCTACGTTCCCGGAGCGTGTGCGGGCTTCGTCGAGTCTGACAAAAGGTTTGAGTGCTTCTGCGCGTAGCGCTGGCGGAATCCCAGTACCATGATCTGTCACAGTGAGCACAGCTATTTTTGCCTCTGTCACAAGGCGAACATGGACCGGAGGCGCGCCGTGATGCAGCGCATTACCAATCAGGTTATCTAGCAGCCGCGACAACGCGACCTGATCGGCTCGGATCGATGCGCGGGCCGGTGTGCCGATGAGTAGTACGTTCTTACCCGTTTGCTGCCACGTTGAGATCCTCTCGCGCAGCCATTGATCTAAAGAAAATATCGTAAAGCGATAGGACTCTAAGTCGGTGCCCCGCAGGTAGTGAATGAACTGATCCACGATGTGTTGCATATCTTGCAGATCATTTCGCATGCCATCTTTCAGGGTAGGGTCCTCTGACATTTCTACCCGCAGCCACATGCGTGACAGTGGTGCTTTCAAGTCGTGTGGCAGTCCGGCCAACAAGGTGCGCTTTGTCGACTCTGACGTGCGCAATGCTGCGAGCATGGCGTTAAAACGCTCGCCTAACACCCGCAATTCAGTCGGTCCAGTCGGGTCAACGGGCGCCGGCGTACCGGCTGCCAGCTTGTCGGTTGCCTGCATTAAACGTGTGATGGGCCGTGTTACATGCCATGAAAAGAGTACGCCAATGAGCATGATGACTAAAAGGCCAACCAGCCAGTAGACGATTAGCGAACTTGCGAGGGGCGGCTTGAGCTGTTCAAGTGGAATGACGAGCCAGTCACGCAGGCGTCCGGGTGCAGGGTCGGTGAGTTGAGGCAGTGAGATATAAAGCTCAGGGGGCTGTCCGTATGAAACGGCGACGCGGCTATCGCCGCTTAGGCGCTCGTTCAGGCTTTCTAAGAGGCCGTTAATAGTGCGATCACTTGCGCTGCTTGCGCGCTCGCCTTGCGGGCTGTCGCTTGCATTAGGATCTGAATCGAGCGGCACACGGTTGGTCAGTCGCCGCGCGCCAGCCTGCGTGTTCGCTTGCTTTTCTTGCGCAGGTTGGATCCGCACCGACTCTGCGTTCGTGGCCATTGGCTTACGCAATAGCCTCACATCATTCGGAAGTGGACGGGACCAGAGTCGCCATTGGCCTTCTGAAGCTTGTCTGACAAACTCTGCCCGGTCAGCGGGCGCTGCATGCTCCATGGAGAAATGTAGCGCGCGGATGGTCGTAGCAATCAGATCCAGTGCTACGTTTTGTGCATGATCCCGTTGGTACAGCGATGCCAGATAGAGTGTCGCAAACTGACCGGCAATCACGCTTGCAAGGAGCAGGGCAATTAAGCGGGCACGCAGTGATTGCGGCACGAGCGGCGGCGTGTTCTTCACGGTGAAAAGCGGTATCCGGTACCCCAGACAGTCTGAATCCAGCGGGGCTGTTTGGGATCGTCTTCGAGTGCACGCCTAAGACGCAGAATTGCGATGTCGATCGCTCGGTCGCTGCGCTCGCCCGCCTCATCGTCGCGTGCAAGCGTCATCAGGCGTTCGCGAGAGAGTGGCTTACCTGCGCTTTGTAGCAGTGCTTCTAAGAGATTGATCTCCCCACCGGTTAGTTTGACGATTTGATCATGCTTGCGTAGCTGGCGCATGACGGGATCGAAAACAAAATCACCAAATGCAATGGGTGCATTGCGTTTGCTAGAAGATGATCCGCCTTTGCGTCGTAGCACCGCTTGAATGCGGGCGAGCAATTCCCTGGGATCGAAAGGCTTACCGACGTAGTCGTCTGCGCCGGCTTCTAGGCCAATGATGCGGTCGACCGACTCGTCGCGTGCGGTAAGAAGAATCACAGGGATATCTTCGCCTTGTGCCCTAAGTGCGCGTAAGGCCTCGGCGCCATCGCCACCCGGCATCATACGATCCAGAACAAGTAGTTCGGGAGCAAAGCGCTCAATCAATGCGGCAAGGTTACGTGCGTCTGGCGCGAGCAGCGTATCAAAGCCATACTTGTTGAGGTAATCGGCGAGTAGCTGACGCAAAGCAGGATCATCATCGACCACCAAAATTTTGGTACGTACCTCGGACATGATTTGCAATTCCCTTTTTGTGTAGTGTGCAGCGTCCTGAACGTTTGAGCAAGTGTATCCACTACAATCTCGTTATGTCGTTGCTCACGTTTTTACATGTCTAAGTCGCACACCTTTGCGGCCGATTCCGCCTCAAAGAAGAGCGCAAGGCGTGTGCTCGCCAGTGTATTTGGCTATGAATCCTTTCGGGGTGACCAAGAAGCCATCGTTGAGCATGTCATTGCAGGGGGGGATGCGCTCGTCTTGATGCCCACCGGAGGGGGAAAGTCTCTCTGTTATCAAGTGCCTGCACTTGTACGCCCAGGTACGGGGATCGTCATTTCGCCCCTCATTGCCTTGATGCAAGACCAAGTGGATGCCTTGACTGAACTTGGCGTTCGCGCGGCTTACTTAAACTCAACGCAGGATTGGCAAGTATCGCGTGACGTCGAGCAAGCGTTTCTGCGCGGCGAGTTTGATCTGCTTTACGTCGCGCCTGAAAGGCTTCTCACTGATCGCTGCATGCAGTTGCTCGAGCGGGGTCAGATCGCCTTGTTTGCGATTGATGAGGCGCACTGCGTGTCGCAATGGGGACACGATTTTCGTCCCGAGTATCTCGGCTTGTCGATGCTGCATGAACGGTGGCCTGATGTGCCGCGCATCGCACTGACTGCTACCGCAACAGATGTCACGCGGCGCGAAATCGTTGAACGCTTGGCGCTAACGGACGCGAGCCATTTTGTTGCGAGCTTCGATCGACCCAACGTGCGTTACCACATTGTTGAAAAACAGGATGTGCGCAAGCAGTTATTGCAATTGCTGCGTGAGGAGCATCGCGGAGACTGCGGCATCGTTTATTGCCTGTCTCGCAATAAGGTGGATGACACCACAGCCTACTTATGTAGCCAGGGGATACAAGCCCTGCCATACCATGCGGGTTTGGGGACTGCAGTGCGTGCCCAAAATCAATCGCGTTTTTTACGCGAAGATGGTTTGGTGATGGTTGCGACCATTGCATTTGGTATGGGGATTGATAAGCCGGACGTGCGGTTTGTGGCACATATTGATATGCCCAAGTCTGTGGAAGGCTATTACCAAGAGACCGGTCGGGCCGGTCGTGACGGTTTGCCCGCAACAGCCTGGCTGGCCTACGGGCTGCAGGACGTGGTGCAGCAACGCCGCATGATCGATGAGTCGACGGGCGACGATGCCTTTCGCCGCCGCCTGGGCAGCCAGCTCGAGGCGATGTTAGGGCTTTGCGAAACGATATCTTGTCGACGTGTCGGTTTGCTTCAATATTTTGGTCAGACAATTACCGCATGCGGTAATTGCGACAACTGCCTGACACCACCTCAGGCTTGGGATGGAACGGTAGCGGCACAGAAGATGTTGTCTGCGATCTACCGCCTCTGGAAGGAGCGCGGACAGCGCTACGGAGCGGGGCACCTGATTGACGTCTTGCGTGGAAAAAAAACGCCCCGTGTGCTGGAGCACGATCACCAAGAGCTTTCCGTCTTTGGAATTGGTGCGGATATTTCTGAGCAAGGATGGCGCAGCGTGCTCCGGCAATTACTTGCGCATGGTCTGTTGATGGTGGACCAAGAGGGTTATGGCACATTGGCGCTGACAGACGCGAGTCGCGCTGTACTCAAAGGTGAGCGTACGCTCATGCTGCGACGTGAAACAGATCGTCCGGTTCGTCCCACCGCATCTCGCGGCAAGACTGCAGCGCCTGATTTACCTGCCGTGGCTCAACCGATTTTCGAGGCGCTACGCGCCTGGCGTGCTGAAATTGCACGCAGCCATGGCGTACCCGCTTATGTCATTTTTCACGATGCTACGCTTAAAGAGATCGCACTGGCACGACCGAACGACTTAGAGTCATTAGCCCATGTCAACGGTGTGGGTGCGCGCAAGCTCGAGTCTTATGGACAGTCGATTCTGGCCTGCATTGAGGCCTTCGAGCACGCGTGATCCGCTCTGTCTGAAACCGGCCCCTTAATTAAATAGTGGGCCGTCGCCAGAGCCAGGTTTGGGAGGCGTGAGCCCAAGGTGTCGCCAAGTTGTTTGCGTTGCCATCCGACCGCGCGGGGTGCGCTGTAGGTAGCCATGCTGGATCAAGTAGGGCTCAATGACGTCCTCAATCGTATCGCGCTCTTCGCCGATCGCTGCCGCGAGACTGTCTACACCGACGGGGCCACCATCAAACTTGTGGACAATCGCTTCGAGAAGCTTGCGGTCCATGAGATCGAGCCCTTGAGGGTCGACCTCTAACATCGAGAGGGCGGCGTTTGCGACGGTCGCGTCGATCGTTCCGCCCGCTTTGACTTGAGCGTAATCGCGGACCCGTCTCAGCAGGCGGTTTGCAATACGCGGTGTACCGCGAGCCCGTCGGGCAACTTCCGAGGCGCCGTCTGGGGTAATGGGGACTTGGAGTAGCCCTGCGCTGCGCGTAGCGATGCGGGTCAGTTCTTCTGGTGTGTAGAACTCGAGCCGTGACACGATACCGAAACGGTCGCGCAGCGGATTGGTCAGCATGCCGGCACGGGTGGTCGCACCGACAAGCGTGAAGGGCTGCAGGTCGAGTTTGACGCTGCGCGCGGCTGGACCCTCGCCAATCAGGATATCGATCTGGAAGTCTTCAAGGGCGGGGTAAAGGATTTCTTCGACAACTGGCGACAAGCGATGAATCTCATCGATAAACAGCACGTCGTTTCGCTCAAGATTGGTTAGTAAAGCGGCCAGATCCCCCGGCCTTTCCAGAACGGGCCCTGAAGTCTGGCGCAAATTGACGCCCATTTCATGCGCAATGATGTGGGCCAGCGTGGTTTTTCCCAGTCCGGGAGGGCCAAAGAGGAGCACGTGGTCAAGCGATTCTTGTCGGTTACGCGCCGCAGCAATAAAGATCTGTAGCTGATCGCGCACGCGTTGCTGCCCCACATACTCTTCCAGGGCGCGCGGGCGTAACGCCCGCTCGATGGACTCTTCGTTGGGGGTTACGGCTTGCGGTGCAACCAGGCGTGAAGCCTCGGCACGCGAGCTTAAGGAGTCGGACTGTATGGCCATGTATCGATTAAAAAATCCGTTAGGGGCGCGGGTCGCACAAAGACGGCTAGACAATCGTACACTATCCCACACCTTTATCCCGAAATCAGAGGAAAGCTATGTCCCTAGTGTTGCCCACCTACGAAGATGTTGCGAGTGCCGCCAAAACCCTGAAGGGCGTTGCGCACCGGACCCCGGTACTGACCTCTGCGACGGCTGATCGACTGACTGGCGCCAAAGTTTTTTTCAAATGCGAAAACCTGCAGCGCATGGGCGCCTTTAAGTTTCGTGGAGGGTATAACGCGATTGCGAATTTATCCCCCGAACAACGTCGTGCTGGTGTGCTGACCTATTCGTCGGGTAACCATGCGCAGGCGATTGCCCTGGCCGGAAAGCTGTTGGGTGTCGCGACCACGATCATCATGCCCCATGATGCTCCGGCGGCAAAAAAGGCAGCGACAGAAGAATATGGTGCGACGGTGGTCAGTTATGACCGTTACAAGCAAGATCGCGAGGTTGTCGCGCGCGAAATTCAAGCAAAAACCGGTATGGCGATCATCCCCCCCTACGATCATCTGCATGTCATTGCGGGTCAGGGTACAGCCGCACTCGAGTTGCTCGAAGATGTGGGTGAATTAGACTATTTATTGGTGTGCCTTGGTGGTGGCGGGCTGTTGGCGGGTAGTGCGCTGGCAGCGAGCGTGCTCAGTCCAAAGTGCAAAGTGTTTGGTGTCGAGCCCGAGGCGGGAAATGACGGCCAGCAGTCGTTGCGCAAGGGCGAGGTCGTTCGTATCGAGCCGCCACGCTCGATTGCGGATGGCGCTCTGACCCTCTATCTCGGTCAATTAACGTTTGGTGTGATTAAACAGCGCGTCCAAGACATCCTGACCGTGACCGACCCACAGTTGATCGCCACCATGAAGTTTTTTGCTGAGCGCATGAAAATCGTCGTCGAGCCTACTGGTTGTCTCGGTGCGGCAGCGCTGATGCATGGAGCTTTGCCAGTTGAAAAAGGCGCACGTGTCGGAGTAATTTTGAGCGGTGGAAACGTTGATTTGGCGGCCTATGCCGGTTTTTTGACGCAGTCTTGATCATTGATGGTTTAAAGGAGTAACACAACATGCGCGTGCTCGTAATTGGTGGTGCTGGTTTTATCGGACGTCACCTAGTGGGTCGACTCGTTGCACAAGGGCATGTTGTGCATGTGCCCACGCGTCAATACAAGCGTGGACGTGAACTCATGGTGCATCCCACTGTGACGGTGATGCAGGCTGATGTGCATGATGACGCGACGCTCGACCGTCTCGTGAGCGGTTGCGATGTGGTTGTGAACTTGGTTGGAATTTTGCATAGCCGTGGTGGCGATCCCTTTGGTCCAGATTTTGATCGCGCCCATGTGCAACTTCCAAAACGTATTGCGCAAGCCTGCCGTCGCGCCTACACCCCGCGGTTCATTCACATCAGCGCGCTTGGCGCCGATGCGCAGGGTCCGAGCGGTTATTTGCGCTCAAAAGCAGCAGGTGAACAGGCGATCAAACAGGCGTATGCCGACGCCGAGCATGAGAGCTATACGATTTTCAGACCTTCCGTTGTGTTTGGGCCGCAGGATCAGTTCATGAATATGTTTGCTGGGCTGGCGAAATACTTGCCCATTCTGCCCATGGCCGGCGCTTACGCAAAAATGCAGCCTGTCTATGTCTCGGATGTCACGGATGCGATTCTGAATGTGATCAAGGCGCCGTTTGCACTCAATCAAACGTTTGACCTCGCTGGACCACGTGTCTATACACTTGGTGAGTTGGTCAAGCTTGCTGCGCTCTGGAGCGGACACCCGCGTATGGTGTTGAACTTGCCGATGAGCTTAGGTCGTTTACAGGCTTTCGCCTTTGAGTTGCTGCCTGGCGAGCCGTTATTGTCTCGTGATAATTTGGCATCTCTGACAAAGGATAATGTCGCCGGGGCGCCTATGGATCCAAGGCTGGGTGTTGTGCCGACTCCGCTAGAATCCGTTGCACCGATTTACTTAGCACCTGCCATTTAGAATATACATACAGGGTTGGAGACAATGACGACTGTAAAACA
>JBEDEU010000097.1:0-7430 GCA_041175585.1 Pseudomonadota bacterium
GACACATTCAACGCACGCGCCATCAAGGCCGTTTGACGCTTAATCTCAGCCGTCATCTCAGCGGACAGGGAGAAAGGCGGCAACGAGCAAGCCGAGTCGCCTGAGTGGACGCCCGCCTGTTCAATGTGCTCCATCACACCACCGATAAATACTTGCTGACCATCGCACAAGCAATCCACATCGATTTCAATGGCGTCGTTCAAAAAGCGATCTAACAATACGGGCGAATCATTGCTGACCTTTACGGCCTCGCGCATGTAGCGCTCGAGATCATTTTGTTCATGCACAATCTCCATCGCACGGCCGCCAAGCACATAACTTGGCCGCACAACGAGTGGATAACCAATCTCTTGTGCGTGATTGAGCGCTTCGCTCTCGGTACGCGCAGTGCGATTAGGTGGCTGACGCAAATTCAGCTTATTCAGGAGCTTCTGGAAACGCTCGCGATCTTCGGCCACATCGATCGACTCAGGACTCGTCCCAATGATCGGCGCACCGTTAGCTTCTAGGGCACGGGCCAGTTTCAAAGGCGTCTGCCCACCATACTGCACGATGATGCCGACAGGCTTCTCTTTGTGAACGATTTCTAAAACATCTTCAAGCGTCAAAGGCTCAAAATACAGGCGGTCTGACGTGTCGTAATCGGTCGAGACGGTCTCGGGATTGCAATTGACCATGATGGTTTCGTAACCATCTTCGCGCAGGGCCAAGGCAGCATGCACGCAGCAATAGTCAAATTCGATACCTTGACCAATCCGGTTGGGGCCGCCACCTAACACCATGATCTTTTTACGATCAGTCGGTGCAGCTTCGCACTCTTCTTCGTAGGTTGAATACAGGTAAGCCGTATTCGTTGCGAACTCGGCTGCGCAAGTATCAACACGTTTGTATACAGGGCGAACATTAAACTGGTGACGCAACTTGCGCACCTCGGCTTCAACCGTATCGAGCAGGAAAGCCAGCCTGCGGTCAGAGAAACCGCGTCGCTTGAGCTGCAACAAGGTCGCAGCGTCGACATCACCGAGCGTGCGCTGTTCGAGCGCCAATTCGATATCGACAATTTCTTTAATCTGCGACAAGAACCATGGATCAATATGCGTTAACTGATGCACTTCTTCTAACGAAAAACCTTGTGCAAATGCATCACCGACGTACCAGATACGCTCTGGGCCTGGCTCGCCAAGTTCGATTTGAATTTTTTCGCGATCAGTAGTCTTTTGGTTCAACCCATCGACACCGACCTCAAGGCCGCGGAGTGCCTTTTGAAATGACTCTTGGAAAGTCCGTCCAATCGCCATTACCTCACCCACAGACTTCATCTGCGTAGTCAGTCGTGCATCTGCTGTCGGGAACTTCTCGAAAGCGAAACGCGGAACCTTTGTCACGACGTAATCGATCGTGGGCTCGAAGGACGCGGGCGTTGCACCACCCGTAATTTCGTTCTTAAGCTCATCAAGTGTGTAGCCAACTGCCAAGCGGGCCGCGACTTTCGCAATCGGAAAACCGGTAGCCTTCGAGGCCAGCGCGGATGAACGCGATACGCGCGGATTCATTTCAATCACAATCATCCGGCCGTTATGCGGATTGAGCGCGAACTGAACGTTAGAACCACCAGTATCTACACCGATCTCACGCAACACTGCGATCGAGGCATTACGCATGATCTGATATTCTTTATCAGTCAGCGTTTGCGCGGGCGCAACGGTGATGGAGTCACCGGTGTGCACACCCATTGGATCGAGGTTTTCGATCGAACACACGATAATGCAGTTATCCGCGCTGTCGCGCACAACTTCCATCTCAAATTCTTTCCAGCCGAGCAACGACTCTTCGATCAAGAGCTCGCTTGTCGGCGAGGCCTCAAGACCGCGGCGGCAAATCGTCTCGAACTCTTCGGCGTTGTAGGCAATTCCGCCACCACTACCACCGAGCGTAAAGCTTGGACGAATCACCGCAGGGAAGCCCGAGGTACCGATTTCCACAGCGATTCGCTTTTGCACTTCCCATGCTTCTTCCAGCGTATGCGCTACGCCAGATTTCGCTGACTCTAAACCAATGGCAGTCATCGCCACTTTGAACTTTTGACGATCTTCGGCTTTCTCAATGGCATGCGCATTCGCGCCGATCAGTTCAACGCCAAACTTTTTGAGTACGCCATGCTTATCCAGATCCAACGCGCAGTTCAGTGCCGTCTGTCCACCCATCGTAGGCAGCACCGCATCAGGACGCTCTTTCTCAATGATTTTTTCTACAACTTGCCAAGTGATGGGCTCGATGTAGGTGACGTCCGCCGTTTCTGGATCAGTCATGATCGTCGCGGGGTTACTGTTCACCAGAATGGTTCGATACCCTTCGGCCTTCAGCGCTTTGCAAGCCTGCGCGCCGGAGTAATCGAACTCGCAGGCCTGACCGATAATGATCGGGCCGGCGCCAATGATAAGGATACTTTTTAGGTCAGTACGTTTGGGCATGGTGACTCTTTATTTTTTACTAGCCATCAGGCTCATGAATTTGTCGAACAGAACAACGATGTCGTGCGGTCCAGGGCTAGCTTCTGGGTGACCTTGGAAACAAAATGCTGGACGGTCGGTCAATTCAAAGCCCTGCAAGGTGCCATCAAAAAGTGATACGTGCGTAACGCGTGCATTTTTGGGTAGCGTCTTTGCATCGACTGCAAAACCGTGGTTCTGTGCGGTGATGAACACGCGACCTGTGGCGACGTCTTGCACCGGATGGTTGGAGCCATGGTGGCCGGTTTTCATTTTGACCGTTTTTGCACCGAGCGCTAAGCCCATAATCTGGTGCCCTAAACAAATGCCGAACAACGGTAGCTTGCGCTCGAGGAAAACCTTTGCCGCTGCAATCGCGTAGTCGCAGGGATCGGGGTCCCCAGGACCGTTCGATAAAAACACACCATCGGGATTAAGTTTCAACACATCGTCCGCAGTGCTTTGCGCTGGCACCACCGTGATACGGCATCCACGCTCGGCCAACAGTCGGAGAATGTTTGACTTCACACCAAAATCGTAAGCAACAACGTGTGGGGTTTTGCTGTCGGTCTTGCCGTAGCCCTGCCCCAGAGTCCAGGTGCTTTCAGTCCAAGTGGACGCAGCCGTCGACGAAACAACTTTCGCAAGGTCTTGGCCGGACATGCCAGGAAACTTCGCAGCAAGTTCCAGCGCGCGCTTTGCATCATCGCCAACCAAAATACATCCGCCTTGCGCACCACCCTCACGCAAAATACGCGTCAACTTGCGCGTATCGATCTCAGCAATGGCGACAATGCCTTGAGACTTCAAATAATCTGGCAAAGATTGTGTCGAGCGGAAGTTCGACAGAAGCTGAGGGCAGTTGCGCACGATCAGACCGGCCGCATGCACCTTACTCGACTCAACGTCCTCGGGATTGATCCCAGTATTGCCAATGTGGGGGTAGGTCAGCGTGACGATCTGACCGCTATAACTTGGGTCAGTAAGGATTTCTTGATATCCGGTCATCGCCGTGTTGAATACAACCTCGGCAACGGTGTGGCCCTCAGCACCAATTGACACCCCCTGAAAGACGGTTCCGTCCGCGAGCGCTAAAATCGCAGGGGAGCGCAAAGAAACGCTCTCATTAGATGGATTGTGCTGCGAAGCGCTGTGCTTAGAAGCGATGTGCTTAGCATTCTTTAGCTCTATTTCTTGAAATATATTTGGCAGCACAATCAACCCCGGCGTCAAAATCAGTAAGCAAACCTTGGAAGTATAACCCGATGGCAAGCCTTCTCGAATCCCTAAGATCTCAAACCACCGTTGTCGCCGATACAGGCGACTTTGAGGGCATGCGGCGCTATCAGCCCACGGATGCAACGACCAACCCGTCCTTGATCCTTAAAGCCGTACAACAAGACGCTTACAAGCCCATGCTTGAGCGCTGTGTACGTGCCAATTCAGGTGCTAGCACCCCAGACTTAGTCGACCACCTCCTGGTGGCCTTCGGCACCGAAATTCTCAACATCGTTCCAGGACGGGTCTCGACCGAAGTCGATGCACGACTGTCTTTCGACACGCGCAGCACCGTTGAACGTGCTCGCCGCCTCATTGCGCTGTATGAGAAAGCAGGCTTTGAGCGCACACGCATCTTGATCAAAATCGCTGCGACTTACGAAGGCATACAAGCTGCTCGGGTTCTGCAGGCCGAAGGCATCCGTTGCAATCTCACCCTACTATTCTCCCTCATCCAAGCAGTTGAATGTGCGGATGCAAAAGTGCAGTTGATTTCGCCGTTTGTTGGCCGCATCTACGACTGGCACAAGAAACAGCAGGGATCCGCCTGGGACGAAGTTGCCAATAGCGGAGTGAACGATCCGGGCGTGCTATCCGTATCGCGCATTTATAGCTATTACAAAAATTTTGAGATTGCCACTGAAATTATGGGAGCAAGCTTTAGAAATACAGGCCAAATTCTGGCGCTCGCAGGATGTGATCTGCTCACGATCAGTCCAGAATTACTTGCAAGCCTTTCAGCCGATCAAGGCAGCGTTACCTCGCGCTTAAGCGCGGAGTTCGCGCGCACGAACCCGGCCAAGCGCCTACCCGCAGGCGAACAGGCTTTCCGCTTCTTATTGAACGAAGACGCGATGGCGACTGAAAAACTTTCGGAAGGCATCCGCGCGTTTGTGACCGATGCACGCAAACTAGACAGCTTGATTGAAGCGCAGCGCTAAATCTTATTAATCCCGCCTAACTTAGGTGGGCTTGCGTTCCATGAGCGCCCAGGCGACAGTGCCTGCATCAACGTATTCGATTTCACTGCCTGCAGGGACACCACGCGCCAATCTGGTTACCTTGATCCCGCGTGTGCGTAACGCCTCGGAAAGGTAGTGCGCTGTTGTTTCACCCTCGGCTGTAAAGTTCGTCGCCAAGATGACCTCCTGCACAATTCCATCGGCCGCTCTTTCAAGCACACGATCAAAATCAAGCTCGTCGGGGCCAGTGCCTTCGAGAGGCGCTAAGCGTCCCATCAGGACGTAATAAAGCCCGGTGTAGCCATGGGTCGCTTCGATCGAATTTTGATCTGCCGGGGTCTCGACAATACAAAGCAAGGTCTTATCGCGCTCTGGGTGCAAACAGGTTGCACAGACAGGGACTTCGGTAAATCCGTTGCACTGCTCGCAATGCTGCAGCCGCTCTACGGCATTGGTCAACGCCTGACCCAGTTGTTGGGCCGCCTGCAAATCATGTTGCAGCAGGTGGTAGGCCATGCGTCTCGCAGTGCGTACCCCAACGCCAGGCAGACGCTTTAAAGCCTCGACCAGGGCCAATAATGGCTGCGGCTCTGACGTAGAGTTTTCCATGGAATGAAATTAGAAAGGCAACTTCATTCCGGGCGGCAACGGCATGCCGGCTGTTACCGCAGCCATTTTTTCCGAGGACGTGGCCTCTGCCTTGCGCAAGGCATCGTTAAACGCAGCGGCAACCAAGTCTTCGAGCATGTCTTTATCATCGGCCAGCAGGCTTGGATCAATCGCGACGCGCTTGACGTCATGACGGCATGTCATGGTGACTTTAACCAATCCACCACCCGAAGCACCCTCAACCTGTATATCGGCGAGCGCATCCTGCGCCTTCTTCATATTTTCTTGCATCTGTTGTGCTTGGCGCATCAGACCGGCAATCTGCCCTTTCATCATGATAGAAATTCCTAAATACGATTAATTTAAATTGAATTCGACTGCCCAGGACGGACAGAGCCCGGCACAACCTGCGCGCCAAAATCTTTGACTAAGGCCTGCACAAAAGGATCAACCTGAACCGACGCTTCGGCGTTTTGTTGGCGCGTCTCCTGCTCGGCAAGGTCCAGAGCATGCGCCGACTCGCCGTGCACCGCTCCTACCTCAAATGCGACCTGGAGATCCGCACCAAAAAACTCTTTCAACACAACGCGTAATCTCTCGGCATGCACACCTTCCGACAGTGCCTTATTGGAAACACGAAGCAAAATCGTACGTCCCTTGGCAGAAACGCACTCAGACTGACGGGCAAGTTGCTGAGCCATTCCCGTCAAGGGTAACTTCGCCGAAAACGCAGCCCAAGGTTCCGGTAGCACCACATCAACGTTCGAGCGAGCCTGCTCTGCAGTCGGCTTTGCATCGGGCGTGGCAACTGGCGCTGCAATTGGTGCACCAATCGGTGCAGCCGCAGATGCGGTGATGGGTGCGGCAGCTGGTGCAGCTTTAGGCACAGGGATAGTTGTTGTCACCGGCGCGGCAATGCTTGTCTCTGGTGCGCTGGGTGGCGATTGAACAGGCTCACTGTGTGGAAGCTTTTCTGGCTCTTGCGCACCGCGTGGCACCAGAGCCAGCATTCGCAGGCACGCCATGACGAAGCCGGCATACTCGTCGGGCGCTAACACGAGCTCATTACGGCTATGCACGGCGACGGTGTAAAACAACTGCACCACATCTGGATGCATACTTGCAGCGAAACGCGACAGGTCGCTGGCAATCGGGTCAGTTTGATCCAGAGCCTGAGAGACCCTCTGAACAATTGCGATCCGGGACAACATCACGGCCAAATCGGCGAGTGCCGCACGGTAGGACAAGCCTCGCGTCGCGAGCTCATCTGCAATCTCAAGCACAGTTGCAGCCTGACCGGCCTGAAGCGCATCAAGCAAGCGCACCAGGTGTCGCTGATCGATCGTGCCGAGCATTCCGCGTACAGCCTCTTCAGTGAGGTTTCCAGCACTATATGCAATGGCTTGATCTGTAAGAGACAACGCGTCGCGCATGGAACCAGCGGCCGCTTGCCCTAACAACCGAAGCGCAGGAACCTCAAAGGGCATTTGCTCTTGGGCAAGAACGTTCTCAAGGTGACCAACAATCGCCTCACCCGGCATTTGCTTAAGGTTGAACTGCAAGCAGCGTGACAAGACCGTGACCGGTATTTTCTGGGGGTCGGTCGTTGCCAAGATAAATTTGACGTGTGGCGGAGGCTCTTCGAGAGTCTTGAGCATTGCATTGAAGGCGTGTCCCGTGAGCATATGAACTTCGTCGATCATGTAGACCTTGAAGCGTCCCGCACCGGGCGAGTAAACAGCCTGTTCAAGCAACTGCGTCATTTCCTCAACACCACGATTGGAAGCCGCATCGAGCTCAAGGTAGTCGACAAAACGACCTTCATCGATCTCAGTGCAGGCCTGACAGACACCGCAGGGGGTGGCTGTGATGCCTTTCTCACAATTGAGGGACTTAGCCAAAATACGCGAGAGCGTGGTCTTCCCAACGCCGCGCGTACCAGTAAACAACCAGGCGTGGTGCAAACGCTGCGTTGTCAAAGCATGCGTCAACGCACGGACAACGTGATCCTGTCCGACAAGGGTGTCGAATGAACGGGGACGCCATTTGCGCGCAAGGACCAGATAACTCATGAGCTGTACCGACCACAAAC
>JBEDEU010000098.1:0-7407 GCA_041175585.1 Pseudomonadota bacterium
ACTGCATTGCATCACCCACAGCAACCAACTGTGTGGCTAGCCCATCCGCAGCCTGAATTTGCCCAAGCTTTTCTTGCCATGCCAAACCCGACACATACGAACCGTCTACTAAGCGCTCAAGTAACTGGTTGCGCAATCCTCCGGCGGGACATCCCATCAGTACAGTGGCAACTTGGACTGCACCGGCGATATAGGGCTCTGGAAAAAGCGCCTGCCCCACCTCTTCTGCAATGGCGGCTAACTCGCGCAGACCCAAGCCCAGGCCCCCATCGGCTTCTGACACCAGCACGCCTAGCCAACCTGCGTTCGCCACCTCTTGCCAAGCTTTACGATCGAATCCCACCTGCGAGTCACTTAGGATGCGAAGTCGCGCGATCGCACCATTACGACTTAACAAATCACGCGCACTATCGCTAAAGGCATCAATCCCAGTGGTACTCATTGAGCATCTCCTTCCGTTATTGTTTGTCTCGATTGTATGGGTTTCAAAAAAATGCGGCAAAATACCCGTATTGCTTCAAAAATGATCCGAAGAAGGTACTGACATGATTCAAACGACCCAACAACAAATCGTCGATGAGGCAATGACCTCTCGTCACTCCATGCGCGCTTTTTTGTCTACGCCAATCGCACGCGAGGATATTGAGCAAATGTTCGAGGTCGCTGCGCGCGCCCCCTCCGGGTCGAACACACAACCATGGAAAGCATACGTGTTAACGGGCGCACTCAAGGACCGCTTATCCAATGCAATCGTGGAAATTTACAATGACAAAGAACGGTTCGAAGCGCTAAAAGAAGATTATCGCTACTACCCAACAGAGTGGGAATCACCCTACATCGATCGTCGTCGTAAAGTCGGACTCGCTCTATACAAGCTTTTGGGACTTGGGCGCGATGATAAGGCGGGTATGCACGCTCAGCACGGGAAGAACTACACATTTTTTGGTGCACCTGTCGGTATCATTTTTACGATCGAGCGAAAAATGAACACCGGATCATGGCTAGACTTTGGTTGCTTCCTCCAAAGCTTCATGGTGGCGGCGCGCGGTCGTAACCTTGACACCTGCGCGCAGGCAGCCTTCAATCGCTTCCACCCAACTATTCGTGAGATTGTGGGGATTCCAGAAGACGAGATCGTCATGTGCGGACTCGCTCTCGGCGTTGCCGATATGAGCAAAATCGAGAACACGCTCATCAGCGAGCGCGAACCCGTCGCGAACTTTGTTAAATTTCTGGATTGAGTATTGCTGGGGCCAGTGATGGTCCCGACTAACGATCGAAGCGCTTTTCCCACGCTTCGATTTCATCAATGCCAAGAGCTGCGTTGTACTGGGCAGAGTTAAACATCTGTCCGGCAAAACCTTGCATATTGCCTTCCTTCGACAAATGACCTAATGCAGCGGTCATAGCAAAACCGAAAGCACCTCGGGCCATTGCTGGATAAATGCCAAGGTCTATACCAGCAGCTTTCATCGCATCAAACGAAAGTCCGGCCAGGGCACCACCGCTGTCCATATTCACCACAACTGGGACGTTGACTGCCGCTTTGATCGCAGCAATATCATCGAGGAGCGAAGGGCTCGCTTTGAGTTCAACAAACACTGCATCCGCACCTTCCTGTGCAAAAGCACGCACGCGCCGGATTGCCTCAGCCAAACCAAGCGCCCCTGCAGAATCTGTTCGAGCGATTAAGACAAATTCAGCATCAGAGCGGGCCGCACTTGCCGCGGCAATTTTCGATACTGCCTCATCAAAATCCAATACAGATCGATCACCCGGCATCTGCGCGCAGCGCTTGGGTGAGATCTGGTCTTCCATATGGATGGCAGCCACACCCGCAGCCTCAAATTCAGCAATCGTGCGCCGTACATTCACAACATTGCCATAGCCTGTGTCGGCATCACAGATCAAAGGAATATTCACGGAGCCCGCAACACGTCGCGCATGATCCGTCATGAGTGTCAAATCAATCAAGCCGACATCAGGACGCCCCAACAAACTTGCCGATACGCCGTTACCTGTCATATAGACTGCAGAGAAACCAGCTTGCTCGACTAAGCGCGCACCATAGCCATCATAGATACCCGGCGCACGCACAGACTGCTTTCCCTTTAATTGGTCTCGCAATGCGCGTCGTTTTTGTGTGGCGGTCACATTAGTCATGCAAACTTCCAGTCAGGATATTTTTTTAAGAAGGGGATCAGTCCACCCAGTGACAAAATCGCCAGAATTTCTTGCGGCAGAGGATGCGCTTGTTGCACCTTTCGCCCTGCCACCGTGAGCTCACCTGCACCGAAATCAATGCTAATCATTTCGCCACTGGCGAACTGATCCGTGTCGCATTCAAAGACAGGCAAGCCATTATTAATCGCATTGCGAAAAAACTGCCGACCAAAAGACTTCGCCACAACAGCACGAACATTCATCGCGTGCAGCACATGGGTTGCCTGCTCGCGCGACGAATTAATTCCAAAGTGATGCCCCGCAACCAAAATGCCACCACCGCTCGCCTGCACTTCAGTCGCAAGCTTGGGTGAAAGTTGCTCAAAGGCATGCTGCGCAACGTAAGCGACATCCTTGCCTGGCAGGTACTTGTTTGAACAATGAATATCCGTGTTGACATCGTCGCCAAGCAAAAAACTGCGGCCAGCAACCTGCAAGCCCTGAGTCGTCATCATGCGACAGCCCTCCATGTTCCGCCGACCACATCTCGCGGATCGGTGATGTATCCGGTCAACGCCGAAGCCGCCACCGTTGCAGCAGAACCTAACCAGATATCCGCATTTTTGTTACTCAAACGCCCTTTAAAGTTTCTATTGGCAGTTGAGATCACAGTGTCACCATCACCTGGTACCAAGCGGTTCGTAATCCCGACGCAGGTGCCGCACCCTGCCGACTCGAACGAAGCGCCAGCATTTGCAAACACCTCGATCAGCCCTTCCTTTAAGGCCGCTAAGTAAATTTGACGCGACGCAGGTGTCACGATCATGCGCACACCAGGGGCCAACTTTTTCCCACGAAGAATCGCTGCTGCCTGACGAATATCGTCCAGACGACCGTTCGTGCAGGTGCCGATCAACGCAAATTGAATCTTCTGGTCGACAATCTCTGTGACAGGAACAATGTCATCAACTTCATGCTTGCGCGCAAGCTGTGGCACTAAGCTTGACACATCAAAATCGATTTTCTCCAGATACTGTGCGTCTGGGTCAGCCACAACCGGAGACGGCTCCTTGGCTCCATGGGCCCGCAACCATGCAAACGTCTTTTCATCGGCCTCAAGAATCGCAGCCATCGCGCCCAACTCAGCAGCGTGGTTACAGAGCGTCATGCGATCATCGATATCCATTGCGGCCACGGCTTCCCCGACATACTCAATCGCTATGTCATTGAGACCCTCTGCTTTGAAGCGCCCCAACATTGCAAGCGTGATGTCTTTGGCCCACACGCCTGGAGCAAGACGTCCCTGAAGATTAATTCGGACCGTGTGAGGAACACGAAACCAAAGTTTGCTGCTCATCATGACCGCAGAGACATCAGTTCCCTCGATGCCAGTGCCCAGCGCATTGAACGCACCGTACGTCACCGAATGCGTATCAGTGCCGACGACCAGGTCTCCGCAAGTCAAATGTCCGCCTTCGGGCAACACCTGATGACAGATCCCATCACCAATGTCATAGAGCTTGGTGCCACGCTCAGCTGCGAAGCTGCGCATTTCGCTATGGATTTGCGCTGCCTCCAAGTTTGGTGGAGGGGAGTAATGATCAAGCACCAGTGCAGTGTTTTTAGCAAACTGCAAAGGCTGCTCGCCAAACTTACCGATCATCTTGATGGTGTTGACCGCACGCGTATCGGTCACCATTGCGAAATCGATGTTTGCGACAACAACCTCACCTGCACGGACAGATTCCCGTCCTGCGTGCTTCGCTAGAATTTTTTCAACAATCGTAGAAGCCATATGACTTAGCGCTTTAGGTTTAATTTACGGACGACATCGCCCCACGTCTCGTACTCTTTCTCCACGAAGGCACGCATCTGCTCAGGGGTACCAGGATCAGGCTCCATCGCCGAAGTTTCTAACCGCTCAATCGTTTTGGGATCACGCAGTGCAGCGACCAAGGCCTCGTTGAGCTTTTTAACAATCGCATCTGGCGTGCGTGCTGGCGCAACGAAGCTGTACCAGTTCGTTGCCTGGTAACCAGGAAACCCTAGCTCGGCAACGGTCGGAACGTCAGGCAAAGCTTGGGCACGCTTCTCGCCCGTCACGGCAAGAGCTCGCAATTTTCCGCCTTTTATTTGTGGAATGGCAGTCGGGGCGCTTGCGAAAATAGCTTGAATATCACCTGCCAACAAGGCCGTCATGGCAGGACCGCCACCTTTGTAATTGATGTGCTCTGCCGACGTGCCTGTGCGCGCCTGCAATAGTTCACCAGCGAGGTGACCCGCACTACCTAATCCTGGCGAACCATAAAACAACGGTTTATCTTTATTCTTCGCTGCCGCAATGTAGTCTGCCAAAGTTTTGATATTGGAGTCGGTGCGCACCACCAAAATGTTCCCAAACGTCACACCATTGGTGATCATGGCAAAGTCTCTTAGCGTCTTGTATGGCGTCCCATCAGGCATGTGTGGATTCACCGCAAGCGAGCCGATATTTGCCAGGCCTATCGTGTAGCCGTCGGGTGCGGCGTTCGCCACAGCATCGGCCGCGATATTCCCACCCGCTCCAGGGCGATTATCAACCACCACTGTCTGACCGACTAACTCCGATAGCTTGACGGCAATCGTGCGCGCAGCGGAATCCGTACCGCCGCCAGGGGCAAAACCCACCAACAGACGAATCGGCTTTGATGGGTAAGCTGCTGGGGCTGTGGTCTGCGCATGAGCGAAAGCCGAAGCGCCAAGGGATGCAACAACCAAGCCTGCTTGGATAAGTTTATTCACGTTCATCGGATCTCCGATTGGTTATTTCAAAGGTTCAGTTTGATGTTGGAATACTACAGCCTGGCGGACCTCAACATCACATTTCCTTACATGAGCCGAGGCATGCTGCACCGCAGCACGGTTAATGCTTTTTTCTGATCCACTATAGTTAGAAAAGCGCCACCGTGGCGCAGCAAACAATGAGCCCACTATGCGAAGCAAACTTTTTGTACCCGGTTCACGACCAGAGCTTTTTGACAAAGCGCTTGCGAGTTCCGCCGATGCCCTGTCCTTTGACCTTGAAGACGCAGTGGCAGAACCCAAAAAAGAAAGCGCTCGTTTGACCCTCGCAGAATGGATAGCTTCACCTGCTGCATGCGAAACAAAAAAGTGTGTGATTGTTCGCGTCAACGCGATGGACACTCGTTTTTTTGAACAAGACATTGCTCAAGTCGTCCGCGCCGGGCTGGACATGATCAATATCCCAAAACCAGAAAGCGCTGAGGCAGTCTGCCAAGCAATTAAGTTGATCGAACAAGCGGAACGACAAAATGGTGTGAACGCAGATGGGAAAACCCCAATCAAAGTGTTATTAAACGTCGAAACACCCAAAGCTCTGCGCACAGCGTACGAACTTGCAAGTGCGCATCCTCGCGTGGCAGGACTTCAGCTAGGGCTTGCTGACTTATTTGAACCCATCGCCGTATCACGCAAAGAGCTTTTTGCAGTGCAGTACGCCATGATGGAAATGAAAATGGCGGCCGCCGAAGCGGGTGTCGCCGCTTTTGATGCCGCTTACGCCGACATCAAAAATACGGATGGTTTCAAGCACGAAGCAGGTTTCGCTGCACGCCTCGGTTATACCGGCAAGACATGTATTCATCCGAGCCAAGTGGCCATGGCAAACGAGGCCTTCAGGCCCAGTGACGAAGCGATCGCACACGCATTGCGTGTATTGGAAGCTGCCGCGCAAGCTGAAGCGGATGGCGTTGGCGCCTACGTTGTAGATGGAAAAATGATCGATCCACCTTTTCTAAGGAGCGCGCAAGCGCTTGTGGCCAATGCGAAAAGCATGGGCTTGATACCCTAATACGCCCGACACTCATCAAGGAAAAAAAACGATGTTTATTTCGAAAAAATATGTGCGTGCACTCACCACACTCTTGTTTGCAACAGTGATGGGAGCAGCTAGCGCTCAGACAGACTTCCCCACTAAACCCATCACGCTCCTCGTTGGCAGTGCGCCGGGTGGTTCAAACGACATATTTGCACGCGTAATCGGCAAACAGCTACAAGAAGTTCTTGGCGTATCAGTTGTCGTAGAAAACAAACCCGCAGCAGGCGGTATTCTGGCAAACGTTTTGTTAGCCAAAGCAGCGCCAGACGGATACACCTTAGTGGTGCTGTCTTCCACATTTACAACCGGTGCCGCAGTCCGCAAAAATCTTCAGTACGACGCGATTAAAAGTTTTACACCCGTCGCCATGTTGGCCAAGGGGCCGATGTTGATCACAGTGGGTAATGGCACGTCGTACAAGACGCTGGAGGACCTTGTCAAATTCGCAAAGGCCAATCCAGGAAAACTCAACTACGGAACCTCTGGTGTGGGTAGCATTAACCAATTCGCCTCCGAGCTCCTCGCCGAGGCGGCCGATATCAAAATGACCCATGTGCCTTACAAAGGCATGGGGCCTGCTGTGACCGACTTACTCGGCGGACAAATCGACATGATCATCGCGAGCGCACCCTCCTTGTTGTCACAGGTAAAGGCGGAAAAGATTCGTGCTCTAGCTGTTACGACGGTAGAACGCTCGGAGGTCGCACCGGAGATCCGCGGACTCAAAGAATCAGGCTATCCGAAAGCAGCCGTGGATCTTTGGTGGGGTGTCCTCGCACCAGCAGGTACACCGAAGCCAGTCGTCGATAAACTCAACAAAGCGATTAACCAGATCATTACCTCCGAGGCAATGAAGTCGTTTTTTGTCAAAGAAGGAGCCTCTCCGGTCGCAATGAGTTCAGATGCGTTTGCAAACCATTTGGCAGCTGAACTCGAGCGCTGGAAAACGATTGCGCAAAACGCCAACATCCAAGCAGATTAAGGACGGAGTATGAAAACTCAATCCTCGCAAGCGCAGTCCGAACTCCCCTCCCGCCGAGGCGCATCAGGGCCACTGTCCGGCGTGCGTGTCGTGGATATGTCAGCCTACATTGCGGGCCCCTACGCCTGCTCACTGCTAGCAGACCAAGGCGCCGAGATCATCAAGATCGAACCGCCCATAGGTGATAACTTACGCAAGTACCCCTCGACGCTCGAATCAGAAAGCAGAGCGTTCTTGGGCGTCAATCGAAGCAAACTATCCGCAGTCCTTGACGTCAAGCAAGCTGACGACCTCGCCACGCTGCTGACCTTGATTGAAAGCGCTGATGTGTTGGTGCACAATTTCCGACCAACTGTGGCACCGCGTATTGGGATCGGTTACGACC
>JBEDEU010000099.1:0-7371 GCA_041175585.1 Pseudomonadota bacterium
AATATCGAAGGCACGTTCGACGTCACCGGCAGCAAACGCCTTACACACATCAACCATCATCTCTGGGTAAGCAAAGCCAGTCATCGCACCATTGGCTCCACGGACGAGCTCTTCAGGCAGGAACAGGCCACCGCCATTACCAGTCAAAATAGAAATTTTTTGCAAATCGCCCTTTTGGATCGCTTGGCACACGGCAGACAACTTACCCAAACCAGGCCAGTCTTCGTGCTTGAGCATGACACAAGTAGGAGAGTTTTTTAGAATCCGCATCACAACAGCAGTGGACATCTGCACGCCCGTCGAGGTTGGGTGATCCTGCAAACACCAAGGAACATCCGCCCCCAAGGTCTCGTTGACCATATCAAAATAGCTACAGATCTGGTCATCCGTACGCAAGCCTGCTGCAGGGGCAACCATCACACCCGAAGCACCCATATCCATGACACTTTTCGTGAGCTCGCCCATTGGCGCAAAACCCGCTGCAGAAGCGCCAACGACGACAGGTACCTCACCCTTCACGCGGGCAAGAACTTGTTTCACAAAAATACGAGATTCTTCGGCCGTGAGCTTGGTCGCCTCGCCCATAATGCCAAGAATCGTCAAGCCAGTCACACCGCGCTCGAGACAAAAATCCACCATACGGTCGGTACTTGCCAAATCAAGCTCACCCCCATCCTTGAATGGCGTGACAGTAATCAGATACACCCCGTTTGCAGTGGGATTAAAAGCATTGACGTTCGTATTCACATTCAGTCCTTGTTCGGGGAGATGCCTATCGTTTAGGCAACGTTTTCCAGCGCGATATTTGCGCTGTAACATAGCACACACTACGGCGATAAATCTCTTGCCACATTTCAGCAAAACCAATAGTCTAAGGCATCCTCAATATGAGCGCATGCACTGAGAACCATAAGATCGGAGCCAACAATGAAACTAGCAAAAAAACTACCAATTTTGACACTGGCTGGTGCCCTGCTGGGCCTCATTCAATCGCCCGTGGCACAGGCCCAAGACTTCCCCAAACAGCCGATCAAACTCGTTGTGCCCTGGGCCCCAGGTGGCAACGTTGACATCACCGCACGCGCGGTCGCGCCGTCACTGTCTGAAATACTCGGTCAACAAGTCATCGTTGAAAACAAACCCGGTGCAGGCGGCTTCATTGGCTCGACCGGCGTCGTGAAATCCACGCCTGATGGCTACACGCTCCTGCTCGGCTCCAGCGGATCGGTATCCGTTGCACCAGCGCTTGTCGCCACGCCGCCTTACAACCCAGTCAAAGACCTTACTGTGATCGGGCCTATCCACGCTGTGCCGATCGTACTCAGCGCCACTGCAAAAGGAAATATGAAAACCTTTGCTGACTTTGCCGCAAAAGCAAAGGCAGGCAAAGAACAAATTTCTGTGGGCTCAGCGGGCAACGGTTCGAGCCAACACTTAGCCCTAGAAATGCTCGCTCTGCGCATGGGAGTAAAACTTAACCACATTCCTTACAAAGGGAGCGGCCCCGCATTGGTTGATTTAGTAGGCGGACAGATCGAAACAATGATGGATCAGCTCACCGCTTCGATTTCGCACATTAAAAGTGGCGCAATCATTCCACTCGCCCAGACTGGAAAAACACGTTCACCGCTCTTGCCTAACGTACCAACGTTTGAAGAGTTAGGTATCAAAGACTTCGACATGGTGACGTACACCGGCATTTTCGGACCGGCCGGGATGCCTGCTGCAGTTGTAGAAAAACTGTCCGCAGCCCTTCAACAAACTCTGAAGCAAGCAAGCGTCAAAGAGCGTTTTAATAGCCTTGGTGTCGACATCATCACTCTAGACCGAAATGCTTTCGCGGCGTATGTGAAAAAGGATTTCGAAGATAACCAGGCCATCGCTAAAGCTGCAAAGATCGTGATGCAGTAACGCAACGCAGGATTTGAATCACAACATGTCTACTCAGCAAAAAATCGACGCACTCGAAGAAAACTATAAACACATCCTCGGGTTTGTCCCTGAGAGGATTCACTCACGGATTACGCTCGGAATGGAAACCGCACCCGACATGACTGAGGGCATAGAGAAGCTGCGCGCACAGCTTCTCGAGCCAGACGCGCTAGACCTCAAGACGAGTCAGCTGATGGCATTCGGCATGCTGCTCATGAACCTGTCACAAGCAGCCGAAAATCATGCCGTAGCAGCACTGCGTGCGGGGGCTACCGTACAAGAGCTGCAAGCCACAGCGGGGATAGCCTTTGTCTTTCGCGGCATCCCGGCAATCAACCTTTCCGGCGAGGCGATCGCAGGTGCTCTTAAAAAAGTACAGGCCTTAAAAGAGAAAAGCTGATCGCAGCGTCACAGCGATCAGCTTTTCCTTGCAACATCTAGCGAACTACACCTTCGCTAAGCGCGCCACCAAAGCCTGTCCGGTCTCTTTTGTGCCCAAACGGCCACCAACGTCCTTTGTAGATTCGCCCGCGGCAATCGCGGCTGCGACAGCATTCTCAAGGGCTTGAGCGGCCTGCGTGAACTCTGGGCGCCCTTTGCGTTGACCGAACCAGTTCAACAGCATCGCCGCCGACCAGACCTGCGAGAACGGATTTGCAATATTCTTCCCAGCAATATCAGGTGCAGACCCGTGCGCTGCCTGCGCCATCGCGTAGTTCACACCAGCATTAATAGAAGCCGCCATACCCAAGCTACCGGAAAGCTCCGCAGTCAGGTCCGACAAAATATCACCAAACATGTTGGTCGTGACGATTACGTCATAACGCTCCGGCGTACGCACGACGTGCGCCATCATGGCGTCCACAATAATCTCTTCGATTTGGACCTCAGGAAACTCTTTGCCAATTAAGCGGCAAGAGTCGATAAACATTCCGTCACCAAGGCGCAATACGTTCGCCTTATGCACAACCGTCACATGCTTGCGTCGGGTCATCGCTAACTCAAAGGCTGCACGAGCAATCCGCTCACAGCACTGTCGTGTAATACGTCGCAATGAAACCACCACGTCAGACGTAATCAACATTTCGCTGCCACCGGACTCGACGTTGCGATCCGCGTAGAAGCCTTCAGTGTTCTCACGCACCACAACTAGGTCAAGCGGTTTGTGGACTGCGCCACTGCCAGGGAATGTTTTTGCAGGACGAATATTGGCGAAGAGATCCAAGCTTTTACGAAAGAATTTCGATGGATTGATCTCACCTTTGGACTCGTCCTTAAAGTCATAAGTCGACATCGGCCCCAATATCAAACCGTCTGCGCCCTTAACGGCATCCAGTAAACCAGCATGAATCGTCGTCCCATGTTTGATCAAGCTTTCATGGCCAGCTATATCATGGTGCAAATTCAAATTGAGCTTAAATTTTTTGGAGATCAGCTCTAAGGCATCGACCGCCACAGACACAGTCTCTGCACCAATGCCATCACCTGGCAAAACGATAATTTTCATTAACAAGCTCTCTTTAAAGTGAATACTATCTGTATAGCAAAGATAAGCACCCTTGCCAACACGTTCAACCAAACTTCAATTGATCTGATGTGCTGATTAATTTACGCATCTGCTGTTCGAGGGCATCGCGCGTCTCAATCCCGGATTGCCTAGGCCCATCGAGATAAAACTGCCAGAACAGGCTAGTTGTCGCGCTCACACAATCCCAAATCTTTGCGTTGGACTGATCCGTGACAGACACATCTCGACTAAACCTTTGAGAGTCAACCGACTCACCCGCAAAACTCATGTGATCTGCCAAATCAAGTTTGAGCTGAATCTTTTGACCGGCAGGCAAATAATCAAATACAAGCTCGCGCTGCGCCAGGCTTACACCCAGCCTCACCGCCTCTCCATCCTTTTTAAATGTCACGTACTGATCGTGGGTGCCGGTCACGCAGAGGAACGGAATGTCTATTCCTTTAAGCGACTGCGCACGCTCTGCTGAAATAGCTGTGGGCGATAAAGCAATCACCGCGCGTACGCGTGCATCGCGCGACGACTGGCCTGCACCCGCCTGGCCAGCGATCGACTGCGCTGTTAATGCACCGAAAGAATGGCCTGCCAAACCTATACGCTCGGCATCAATCCGCGGGGCAAAGACAGCCTTTTCTAAACAATAGTCGATGGCAAAGCGGCAGTCAGCAACACGCAAGCCATATTGCGGGCCAGCGATCGCCTCATTGATGTTGGTCTTAAATGTCTTGCCGGATGCGACAGTCCAAATAGAATCGTCGGTCACGGGATGTGCCAGGGTGACCACAATGAATCCTGCGCGGCGCCAGGACTCACACCATGCTGCGCCATTTGATACGCCACTTCCGAGGCCTGGAGAATAAATGATGAGCCCAGCTTTGCCAGAACCTTCTGGCAACCGTGCGCGCAACTTCACCCGTCGTTTCGTTTTAGGATCAATCAGCACCATCACAGCCGGATCAGTGTTTTTTACGTCAGGCTTGGTCTCCGATGTCTGTCCAGAAGCGCTCGTGCTTAATCCCATGCCACAAACCGCCCATGCTGCACTGGCGGCAAGCTGTCTACGCTTCAAGTCAATAACATCCATCACATCGTAATAGTTTTGAATTCACCAGGCAGTACGATCTCCAGCACTTCAAAGTCGTCTGAGTGTTCGATTTCACGATGGCGAATATGGGGCGGTTGATGGACGCACGTGCCCTCAACCAGCTTATGCTGACCATGCCCCTCATACTCAAAAATCGCCCAACCCTTCAACACATACACAAACTGAAAACTCAACTCGTGTCGATGCCATTCACCCGTCGCATTACTGCCCTTACTCGCTTTAATGACATGCATGACAGCCTTACCATCGGTCGCATCAAAAATACCTAGATCACGATAATCAAAATATTCACGCAGGCCGTCATGGGTGAAAGGCTTGTCCTTCGCGTGCTGGATGCTGAATTTCATGTTGGTCTCCAAATTAGAAAGATACGCCTGCTTCGCGCCCGACGCGCTGCAAGTCTTCGAGTGTGTCCTGCGCCAACAAGAGCCCCTTGGACCGATTTTCACGATCAGCCAGACGCTCCATTTCGCCAGGATAGTAAACCTGCTTATGCCCAGCGGCGAGCGGCACATCTTTGAGCGAACGAATGTATGTATCAATCCGCTGATGGAACTCCGTTATCGGCATAAAAGCTGAGACATTCAAGGCCACCATGAAATGACCTGCACCGCTGCGATTAACAGGATCATACGGACCATGCACTGTGTCCAGAAACTGGCTACCCGACAATACGCCAGACAACATATCAACCATGACACCCATCACATAACCTTTGTGACCCGCCATGGGCAAAATGAATCCCTCAAGCGCCGCTTTAGGGTCAGTTGTTGGTCGACCCTGTGCATCCACCGCCCAATAATCAGGTATCGGTTCACGGCGCTTGTTTGCCAAATAAATCTTGCCGCGTGCAACACCCGAGTTGGCCATGTCCATAACAACTGGACCATACGCCCCACCTGGAACTGCAATCGACCATGGATTAGTACCAATTTTCTTTTTCAAACCACCCCAAGGCGCCATATTTGGTCCCGCATTACTCATCAGCATCATGATGCAGTTCTGCTCTGCCGCGATGCGTGTGTAATACATACACGTACCAAAATGATTGGAGTTGCGAATAGACACAACACCCACACCATGCTTTTTCGCTCGCCCAACGGCCTCATCGACGGCCCTCCGGGTGATCACCTGACCCACCCCATCATGACCGTCCATCACGGCGATCGCCCCCGCATCCACCTCAAGCGTGGTGTGTGTGACCGGCTTCATGGCACCGGAACGCAGGCGGGCGTAATACCAACCAAGACGTAGCATGCCGTGCGACTGATGCCCCCACAAATCAGCCTGAACCAACGTGTCTGCGGCTAATTCTGCATCTGACTGCGGAACACCAGCGCTGAGGTAGACCGCTGTGGCGAAGTCTCGAAGTACTTCAGGCGTGATTGGACCGCCTGGCAGGGGGTGAGTAGGCGAACTCATTTCATCAAAGCGCCATAGACCAGCGACTTATAAAGCATCCGGCTGTGGGTCTTGCTGGTTGGCCCCTGCGTCATAATCAAAGCCGCAAGATTTTCACGTGGATCAAGCCAGAAACTCGTCCCCCAAATCCCTGCCCACATCGCATCACCAACCGAGCCAGGCACCCAGCCCATTCCCTGCTCAAGTCGCACCGCAAACCCTAAACCGAAACCATACCCGGGACCAGTATTGGCAATGGTGGTGCCACCCATCCCAGCGGAGTGGTTCGACAACATGTATTCAACGGTTTTACGTGACAGGTAACGGCGTCCCTCAAAGAGGCCACCATTGAGCATCATTTGCAAGAAGCGCATGTAGTCCTGCGCTGTACCCAGCATGCCTCCACCACCACGCAGGTAGGTACGGCCAACAGGGTTTTGTGTTTGGCGATAGCCTTTAAGCATTTCTGCCTTGAGTGGGTCACTGTCCAGCGCTTCAGCCACGCGGCCGAATTCATCAGGCGCAACCCACCATGTCGTATCGGGCATCTCGAGCGGATCCGTGAGTAGTTCTTTCACGATCAGATCAAGAGACTTGTTCTCTAAACGCTCTAATAGCAAGCCAAGCACATCAATTGAAATTGAATACTCCCAATAACTTCCGGGCTGGTGCGCAAGTGGAATTTTTCCCAAGTTACGCAGCATGTCCTCGGTAGTAATGTCGTGTTCGCGCGACTCAATGTTGAGGTCGGTATAAAGCTTCGCAATGCGGGGCGAAGCCGCACGCCCACCATAAACAAAGCCGGCTGTGTGTCGCATCAAGTCCTGGACCCAAATTGGACGCTCAAGCGGCACATCGCCCTGGGGCGTTTCCACCTTGAGATCTTTTAGCTCAGGCAACCATTTAACGATTGGATCGAACATATTCATCCGACCACGCTCAACCAGAATCATCGCCGCAGCGGTCACCAAAGGTTTGGTCATCGAAGCAAGTCTAAAAATACTGTCTTTAGACATACGCTTGGATTTAGCTGCATCTTGAAAGCCGTGCGATGCATAGTGCACGATCTCACTATGACGCGCCACCATGGTGACCGCGCCTGGAAAATGATCAGCATCGACCTGTTCTTGCATCACATCCGCGATGCGAGCGAGCCGGCTTGCAGAAAACCCTTGCACCAGCCCCGAATCTGATTCGGCCAAATGGGCGTAAGTTGAAGTGCTTTGCTTTGAAGACTGTGTCATGGGTTCTAAAGGAATGTTGAATACGGCGAGGGGCGTTAACCCATACTCGCAAGGGGCGGACTTACGGCATAATCTTACGGCAAAACCCCTCATCGCACCCCAAAGGAATACGTTGTATGTCTAAGCTTCGCCCAGAAATGACGGTTCAAGAGTTAAACAAGCGC
>JBEDEU010000100.1:0-7337 GCA_041175585.1 Pseudomonadota bacterium
TATAGTGACGAACTCGCACGAAAGATGTTTCGGTTTTCGATCCTCTACTTATCGCTTTTATTCGCTGCTTTATTGGCCGATCACTGGTTGATCGTTGTGGGAAGTTGATTTGAAGTACGACATGATGAGTCTCTCGGCGTATTCGGCTCGACGCATATGGTTTGCTGTGAGTCTTATATGTCTGATGGGGATTCTGTCAGCCTGTGGTGACAGCAGCGCATTGAAGTTCAAAGGGAGTGATATCTCCGGGACAAAAATAGGGAGCAATTGGTCGCTGACCGGTATGGACGGCAAGCCCTACACCTCGGCAAGTTTCGCCGGAAAGGTTCAGATCGTATTTTTTGGATTTACGCAGTGCCCCGATATTTGCCCCACAACGCTTGCTGAACTTTCTGACGTACTACGCTCGCTCGGTGATCAGGCAAGCAAAGTGCAGGTGCTGATGATTACCGTTGATCCTGAGCGTGACACTGCCGACGTACTGCGCGCGTATGTGTCCGGATTTAATGCGAATTTTTTGGGGTTAACAGGCACCCCTGCGCAAATCAAACAGGTCGCAGCATCGTTTAAGGCGTATTACGCCAAAGCGCCTGCCGCCAAGGGCGGCTACACCATGGACCACAGCTCTTCGTTCTATTTGCTTGATCCAAAAGGTGAGGCGCGAGTGCTGGTGAGCAACACGGCTGGTAGCGCTGCATTAGTTCACGATATTCGGCTGTTACTCAAGTAAGTTGACTGCCGCGCCCAGCGCCACTTAGCTGCGCCAACGTGGCGAACGCTTTTCCAAAAAAGCATGAATCCCTTCAATGCTATCTTCGAGAAACATATTGTGGGTCATCGCTTTGCCCGCAACGGTGTATGCATCCGATCTAGCAAGCTCTGCCTGTTGATAGAAGGTTTTTTTTCCTAGCGCTAAAACCTCTGTGCTTTTTTCAGAAATGGCGAGGGTTAAGCGTTGAATATGCGCTTCAAGATCTTCGGGCGGGACGGCTGCATTAATGAGCCCCCACTCTGCCGCGGTTTGAGCGGAAATAGATTGCCCAGTCAACAGCATTTCGAGTGCGTGTTTTGTTTGAATTGCGCGTGAGACAGCCACAGCTGGTGTTGAGCAAAATAAACCGATATTGACACCTGGCAATGAAAAGCGCGTCTCTGCAGTAGCGATTGCCAAATCGCAAGTTGCGACTAATTGACAACCTGCCGCGGAGGCGACTCCGTGAACTTGCGCAATGATGGGTTTTGGACAAGCGAGCATATCCTGCATCAAGGCACTGCACTGTCCAAAGAGTTCGTTGAGCCAGGACTCGTTTCGGTTCGCATTCATTTCTTTGAGGTCGTGCCCTGCACAAAACCCCTTGCCTGCTCCCTTTAAGACAACGACCTTGATGGATGCGTCGTCTCTGATCTCAATAATGTGCGTCCGTAATGCAGAGATCATATCTAGAGAAAGCGGGTTGTATTGCGCTCCTCGATTTAGCGTCAGATGCGCCACAGCACCGAAATCATCTCTTAAAACGTATGGTGTTGTGGCGGTATTCATAAACGCTCGGTCGAAAGGGTAGCTAACGTTGGGTAAACCATTCGTTGAGAGCAGCTTGAGCCTTGTCTGACATCTCTGCGACGGGCATTTGAGTGCGGCGCTCAATAATCATGAGTGCATAGGGCGTAGCGAGGCTGGACGCTTGCGCACACAGCCGTAGCTCTTCACCGACAGAGGGGCTGCGTTGGCGCCAAAAATTAATGGCGGCTTCTAATTCGGGGAGGGTAATGGTGTCTTGCATACCTGTATTGTCCCAGAATATCTTGTTCAATTTGGTCGCTAAGATCAATTTGACCGACATTTTTTGTTTACGAGTGCTCCCTATTGCTGAGGTGGCGTATACGAGTAATATCTAGGGGTTATCCCCTTTTAGGTTAGGGCTTCTTATGACCGGACCATCTTCCAACCCTTTTGTGTTGCCAGGGCTAGGCCAAACTGGCGATATGGCCAGCAATCCGCTTTTTGCCAGCATGGAGATGATGCGCAAGGCGTTTGCTGGGTTGGCCGGACCGGCTGGTATGAGCGGGGGTGTTGGCTTGGCCCCACCCATGAATCCGGAAGAGCTCGAACGCAAAATTGCAGAGCTTAAGTCCGTAGAAAATTGGTTGAAGCTTAATTTGTCGATGCTGAGCAGCACGATTCAGGGCATGGAAGTGCAGCTCGCAACGATCGCAACCTTGAAGTCTTTTGTTGCTGCGGCTACGCCCGCGGCGCAGGAGCCCACAGCGGCCGTATCCGGTGAGGTGCCCGCGGCGGCCCAAGCGTGGTGGAACATGTTGACGCAACAATTCAGTCAGGTCGCTGCAGCGACGGCTGCCAGCATGGGTAGCGCAAAAGAGACTGGCACCACCGATAAAAAAGCGACAGCTGCAAAAAAAGCAACGAAGCGCCCCGTACGTAAAACATCGACTTAAAACCTATTACTAGATCACACTATGCTTAATATCGTGATTCTTGCCGCCGGACAGGGCAAGCGCATGCAGTCTAATTTACCGAAAGTGCTGCACCCGATTGCCGGCCGTCCGATGTTGACGCATGTGCTCGATAGTGCGCGTGCCCTAGGTGCGCAAAGCGTTGCCATCGTAGTGGGGCACGGCGCAGAGCAGGTCAAGCAAGCGTATGCCACACAACAAGACATACAGTTCGCATTGCAGCAGCCTCAGTTAGGAACAGGACACGCGGTGCTGCAAGCGGTACCTCTGCTGCAAGAGGCAGGCACAGAAGATGTGACGATTATTCTTTACGGAGACGTTCCACTCGTGCAGCCTGACACGCTGCGTGCATTACTTCTGGCGCGCGCAAATGGGGTGGCGATACTGACTGAGATCTTGCCGGACGCGACGGGCTATGGGCGTATCGTGCGCGACGCCAACGGCAAGGTGACCGCGATTGTTGAGCATAAAGATGCGACGGTAGCGCAACGTGCGATTCAAGAGGTCAACACAGGAATTATGGCGGTGCCAACACGCCAATTGAAGTCCTGGCTCGCCAAGCTTACGAATAACAATGCGCAAGGCGAATATTATTTGACCGATGTTATTGGCATGGCCGTCGCAGAAGGAGTCTCTGTGAATGTGGCCCATCCGGCGGCTAGCTTTGAAACGCTCGGCGTGAACAGTCGTCTGCAGCAAGCAGAGCTTGAGCGACTGTGGCAGCGCGAGCTTGCTCGCCGGCAGCTTGAGGCAGGCGTCACGATTGTTGACCCGGCACGTTTTGATTTGCGCGGCGAGTTAGTATGTGGTCAGGACGTATTCATTGATGTTGGTTGTGTATTTGAAGGCCGGGTTGTCCTTGCCGATGGTGTGCGAGTCGGTGCGCATTGTGTTTTGCGCAACGTCACGCTCGGTCGGTCGACACACATCGAGCCGTTTAGTCATCTTGATCAGGCTGAGGTGGGTGCGGATGCGCATATCGGTCCCTACGCGCGTTTGCGTCCGGGCGCCAAGTTGGCTGATGCCACGCATGTCGGTAACTTTGTTGAAATAAAAAACACCACGCTTGGTAAAGGTAGCAAGGCAAATCATCTGGCCTACGTGGGCGATGCAGACGTCGGTGAAAGGGTCAATATTGGCGCCGGCACCATCACGTGCAATTACGATGGTGTCAACAAGCATCGAACGGTCATCGAAGATGACGCGTTTATCGGTTCGGACACGCAATTGGTGGCGCCAGTGCGCGTTGGCAAAGGTGCTACCCTTGGCGCTGGCACGACTCTCACGCGCGACGCACCCGCAGGGCAATTGACCGTTTCCCGCGCCAAGCAAATCACGATCGAAGGCTGGAAGCGGCCGGTTAAAAAAGCCTAGGGATGACAGAAGCACAAGCACCTCGCGCAGCAGATGCGCATGAAGGTTTGCCGACCGCCCGTCGCAGAAAAGCAGCACTTGCTCTTGCTGCAGGCTTGATGCTTGCTGTGCTGGATGCCACGATGACAAATGTGGCACTTCCCTCGATTGCGCAGGACTTGAATGCTTCCGATGCGGCCGTTGTCTGGGTGGTGAACGCCTATACCTTAACGGTGGCGATGACTTTGCTCCCGATGTCGGCGATTGGTGAGCGCATCGGTTTTAAGCGTTTGTTTTACTTTGGTTTGTGGACGTTCATCCTTGCGTCACTGTGTAGCGCATTGGCACCATCAATGCCCGTACTGTTGGGTGCGCGTATTTTTCAAGGGCTTGGTGGCTCTGCCATCATGTGCTTGTTTGGCGCCTTGGTGCGTAATATTTATCCTCCACATTTGATCGGCAGAGGGATCGGGCTAAACGCCATGACGGTCGCAGTGTCTTCGGTGATTGGCCCATCGATTGGCGCGTTCATCTTGTCGTTCACCACATGGGAATGGATATTTCTGTTTAATTTGCCCATGGGCATTATCACGATGCTCGGCGTGCGTTATCTGCCGGACGTGCCTCCCATCACTGCACCTTATGATTGGTTTGCCGCTGCACTGAGCATGACAACGATTGCCCTGTTGATTCTAGGTATCGATGCGCTATCGAAACACTTTTGGCTTGCGCTGCTGTTGTTAGCAGCTGCATTTTTTATTGGTTGGGTGCTGGTGCGACGCTCGGCACAACAGACCGCGCCTTTAGTGCCTGTTGATCTGTTTCGTATCCCTGCGATGCGCTTTGCGCTTGCGGCTTCGGCTAGCACCTTTTGTGCTCAGATGGCTACGATGGTTTCACTACCCTTTTATTTGCAAGTCACGCTTAATCGCCCTCAGCTGGCGGTGGGCGCGCTGATGGCGGGCTGGCCCGTAGGAGCGGCGTTGATTGCCTCAATAGCAGGTCCTCTGTCCGACCGGTTTCCCGTTGCCATACTCAGTGGGTTGGGTGCAGCGGCCATGGCACTAGGCTTGGGTCTGGTCGTTGTGATGCCAGCGAGTGCTTCGGATGCCTGGCTCTTTGCGGCGATGGTGATTGCAGGAATTGGATTCGGATTTTTTCAAACACCGAACAACCGAGTCATGCTTGGCTCTGCTCCTCGTAACCGTGCAGGTGCTGTGGGTGGCCTGCAAGCAACGACACGTGTATTTAGCCAGACGTTTGGCGCAGCCATCGTTGCGCTGGTATTTAGTTTTGGCTTTAGTGCCGGACCGATGCTCGGTCTGTGTGTCGCGATAGGTTTCGCATTGATGGCAGTTGGCGTGAACACCGTACGGTATTTTCAGGCACCGCGTTCGCGCGCGGACGGCTAATAAAGATGCGTATCCTGCAGATTAATTCGGAGCGGGGTTGGCGAGGTGGTGAGCGACAAACTCTGCTCACTGCCCTGGGTTTGCGTGAGCGAGGCCATGAGGTTGTCTTGCTGGTTCGCGCAGGTGGCGCTTTGGAAGAGCAGGCCCAAGCAGAAGGCTTCCGCACCTATGCAGTTAAGACCCCGACTAAGTTCGGCCTTTGGCTAGTCCGTCACGCAAGCTCTTACGATGTCTTGCATGTTCAGACTGCGAATGTGTTGGCATGGGCCTTATTGGCTAAGCCGATTCACCGCCGACCTGTTGTTTTTTCTCGGCGCACCAGTTTTCCCGTTAAAGGCTTTAGCGGATTCTCTCGCCTGAAGTGGGCCTGCGCGGACGCGCGGGTCGCGATTAGTGAAGCGGCTGCGTCTGCGATGCGAGCGATGGGGTTGTCGGTGCAGGTGATCCCGAGTGCTGTACCTGCGGTGGCATCCAACCCCTCGCGTGTACAGGAGTTTATTGCACGTGAAAATTTAAGCGGATGTCGCCTGGTTGGGACTGCAGCGGCGCTTTCACCAGAAAAAGATCCTGTCACATTAATACATGCCGCCGCACAAGTTTGTGCAAAGTACCCCGATGTGGTTTTTGTACATTGGGGCGCTGAGGGTGCGGCTGCGGACGCTGCGCGACAGGCAATACGGGATCTCAGCTTGGGTGACCGCTACCGGTTGCTTGGTTTTGAGTCTGGTGTTGAGCAGTTCTATCCAGCGTTGGCTGTGTTCGTAATGGCGTCGCGCCATGAGGCCTTGGGAAGCAGCGTACTGGATGCGATGGTGCAAAGCGTACCCGTGGTGGCAACGCAAGCGGGCGGTTTAACGGAATTGCTGGCAGAGGGGCGAGGCCTCTTAAGCGCGCCAGGTGATGCAAGCGGCCTTGCCGGACACATCGCAGAGATTCTAAGTGCGCCTGAGCTTGGCCGTGCCCTCGCTGAACGCTCCTTGCAAGAGGTGCAGAATCGTTATGGCGTTGAAGCGATGGTGCAGGCGTATGAGTCCTTGTATCGTCAAGTGACCGTTGTGACTACGACGTGAAAGCTGGTGTCGTCCGTTCGCTCACGCTTTACCTTGCATTCGTAATACAATAAAATACAACTGTATGCAAAATCCAAAACGTGCGTTGGATGACGTTTTGTGCAGGCGACAAGACACATGGGTATTGGAGACAAAAAAATGAATGAATTTGATGTGATCGTTGTAGGCGCTGGTAACGCTGCACTGGCCTCAGCCGTGTCGGCAAAAGAAAACGGCGCGCAGCGCGTGGTGGTCCTTGAAAAAGCACCGCGCGAGATGCGCGGCGGCAATACACACTGGAGCGGTGGCGTATTGCGGTTCGCCTTCGATGACCCAAAAGAAATCGGTCCTCTGCTGCCTGGCGTTGAACAAGAGTACGAAGATTTCTATTCTGGCATCGCACCCTATACAAAAGATGATTTCCACGGCGACTTGATGCGCGTGACCTCGGGTCAGACTGACCCAGTGCTTTCGCGCGTGCTTGTCGATAACTCAAAAGACACTGTGTTCTGGATGAGCGAAGTGGGTAAAGTGCCAATGGAGCCTGCGATCACACTGACTGGGGTCAGAAAGGGCAATCGCATTGTTTGGGCGCGTGGTTTGGTGGTGCGCGCCGAGCATGAGGGTGTTGGACTTTCTCGTAGCTGGTTTGCAACCTGCGAGCGCATGGGTATCGAGGTGCGTTACGGTGCCGCAGTTGTTGGGCTCTTAGTGGACGAAACTGGTGCTGTCTGTGGCGTTACGGTACGAGATGACAATGGCGTGAAAGAGCTGCATGCTAAGGCGGTCGTTCTTGGTTGTGGTGGGTTTGAAGCCAACGTGCAAATGCGCACACAGCATATCGGTCCTTTGGTGGGTGCTGCGAAAGTGCGTGGTACACCGCATAACCAAGGCGATGGTTTGCGTATGGCTATGAATCTAGGTGCGATGCCTTGGGGCCAGTGGAGCGGTTGTCATGCGACGCCTATTTCAGCCGACTGGGGTAATTTCGCGCCACGCGAAATGACAGACCGTAGTAATCGACTGAGCTACTTGTATGGCGTGATGATTA
>JBEDEU010000101.1:0-7332 GCA_041175585.1 Pseudomonadota bacterium
GATGCTTGTAGTGCTGCATTGGCATAGCAAATTACAGAGTAGCCAGCAGCCGCAAGTTCCTCACGTGGAAGCAAAGGTGTCTTTCCGCCAATCACCATATTGCAGAGGTGAATGCCGGGTACAGCCCTTGGAATTGCTAATAACTCTTCTTTAGTCAGGGGGGCTTCAATAAACAAAAAGTCTGCACCTGCTTCCTGATATATACGTGCCCGCTCGAGCGATGCTTCAAATCCTTCGATTGCACGTGAATCAGTACGAGCAAGGATCATGAGATCAGGATCATGCCTGGCGTCAACAGCCGCTTTAATCTTCGAGACCATTTCTTGTGTTGATACGACGTCTTTGCCCTCAAAGTGGCCGCAGCGCTTGGGGTAGGTTTGATCTTCAAGCATGATGGCATTGGCACCGGCCCGCTCCAGCAATCGGATCGTCCGTCTCGCGTTGATCGCGTTGCCAAAGCCTGTGTCTCCGTCTGCCAAGATTGGAATATCAACAGCTTCTCTAATGGCTGCTACATGCTCGGCAAGTTCGGTCACTGATACGAGCCCAAGGTCTGGAACGCCTAAAAAATTATTTGCGACCGCGGCGCCGCTGACCAGCATCATTTTGTGTCCTGCCGCCTCGATAAATCTTGCGGCTAGAGCGTTCCCGGCACCTGGCATGATATGACCAGCACCAATAGTCAATTGCTGGCGAAGTGTTTTGTTGAGTGTCATGTCATTCATTCAAATTTGATGTTGGCTTCCTTGATCACGCGCTTCCAGCGATCAATGTCGGATACGATCGTCTGAAGAAGGTGTTCAGGCGTACCTCCGACGGAGGTCGTGCCTTCAGCGGAAAAGCGATCTGTTACGGACTTGTGCTGGAGTACTTTGTTGAGTTCTGTATTCAAAAACTTGACAGCCTCTGCGGGCATGCCTTTCGGACCGGCAACGGCCTTCCAGTCAACGACGTCATAACCTTTTATTCCTTGCTCCTCAAAGGTTTTTACATCCGGAAGGTTCGGCATGCGTTCTTTGCCAGCTATACCAATCGCCTTTACGCGCCCGGACTTGATGTAGGGGGAGGCGAACGTCGCGCTTGTCAACATCATGTCGACATTACCGCCAAGCAAATCACTAAAGGCTTGAGATGACCCTTTGTAGGGGACGTGCACCAATGAAATGCCCATGAGAAACGCTAACTCTTCGGTTCCGAGATGCGCGATCGACCCAATTCCTGCCGAGCCGTGCGTAAGCTTTCCGGGCTTGGCTTTCGCCGCAGCAATAAGCTCTTTTGCATCGTTAAGTGGAGAATTCGTGCGAACTATCATGACCACGGGATCTCTCGATACCATAATGATCGGTTGCATATCTTTGATCGGGTCGAAATTCAAGTTTTTCCCAATCGCAGCTTGAATAGCGTAGGTACTAGACATATTTAAAACGGTATAGCCATCCGGAGGTGATTTAAGAACAAAGGATGAGCCAATGATTCCTCCGGCGCCAGCCTTGTTCTCGACGGCAATTGATTCGCCAATTTGTTCGCCTAGCCGTTGAGCAAGTAACCTGGCTACCGCATCACCGCCACCGCCAGCAGCGAACGGCACGACGAAACGAATTTGCTTATTAGGGTAAGCCTGCTGGGCAACCAGAGCAGAAGGTAGCGTGATGACCCCGAGTGCAAGCGCCGTTTGAACTGCACGGGTAAGTAGTGTTCGTCGATGCATGATATTTCCTTTGAAGTCTAATTGGCCTTGATCCCGGCCGCTTGAATGACACGGGCCCAACGCGTCTGTTCGCCGCGCATGAAGTCATCTAGTTCTTTTGGTGTGCCGGTACTGATCACCAAGCCTTCGCCTGCAACGCGAGATTTGAAGGCGTCCGCCTGCGCGACCTTTGTAGCTGCCGCATTGAGTCGATCGATTACTGCACTTGGCGTGCCCGCCGGAGCATAGAGGCCATACCAGCTAGTTGCTTGGTATTCCGGCACCCCGGCTTCAACCATTGTCGGTAAAGCAGGGAACGCTGCGGAGCGTTCTGGCGTGGTGACAGCAAGCGCCCTCAGCCTTCCAGACTCAAGCAGTGGTGTCGCACCCGCTGATGTCGCAAACATTAAATCGACTTGCCCTCCCACGATATCCGTTAAAGCAGGGCTCGCACCTTTGTATGGAATGTGCGTAATGTTGATTTTTGCCAGCGCATTAAAAAGCTCTGCAGCGAGGTGGGCAGAGGTTCCGTTGCCTTGTGAGGCATAGGTTAACTTCCCTGGATTAGCTTGGGCCGCACGAACAACATCCTGAACAGATTTGTAGGGGCTATCGGCCCTGACGACAAGTACGTTCGGAGATCGACTGATTAGCACGACCGGTGCGAAGGCTTTGTTGGTATCAAAGGGGAGTTTTGCAAGCAGACTCGGATTGACCGCGAAAGCAAATGTACCAACCAGTAGTGTGTATCCGTCTGCTGGGCTTTTGGCAACAAAGTCCGTGCCAATAACAGTCCCCGCCCCTGACTTATTTTCAATGATGACGCTTTGGCCGAGTTCTGTGGCCATACCGGCGGCAAGGGCGCGAACAACTAAATCCGTACCACCACCTGGAGGGAAAGGCACAACAATACGCACTGGCTTTTCCGGAAAGTTTGGTTGTGCGTGTGTTGGACTAATTCCCATAGATAGCAACAGAGCTATTGCCAGGAAAAAACATTTAAGCAATCCGCTTGATTTTCTATTTTTCATATTTGCCTCTCTAATTGATCATAGTCTAAGGCTGCGCAGATGTGAGATCTTTAATTATCTGTTTGACTTGTTCTGGAAGCCCGGGCCACTGCAATATGTTTGTGTGATCTTGATCTGGTGCCAAGAGAAATTTGGCACGAATTCCCCGAGCGCTTGCCGCGCTAGTCCATGCTTCAGCAAATTGTGGGAGCGTGTTGTCATCTTGCGAGCCAGTGATCGCCAAGACCACCTTGTCGGTAGGGATTTTGTTGACGGTATCCATTGGATTTAGGCTGTTCGGCCAAAAAGTTTGTCGCCCGCGTTGCAGACCTCTATGTTGGCGCCAGATAGGGACATCACACGGACAGCCAAGCAGTATTGCGCCATCTATCGCTGCTGGATGACGGCCTAAAATTAGCGCCGCGATTGCCGCGCCTCCGGAATGGCCAACTAGCAAAACTTTTGAAGATTGGTACCTCGTCTTTAAATTCTGCAGTGCCGTTGCGACGCGCTCAACATTTTCAGCTGTGTAGTCATCATCCCGTTGATTCGCCCACCCACTCGAGTCCCCAACAGGGGAGCTATAGCCCGGGCGAACTAAGAACACAATATGTTGATTTAACTCAGAAAGATTGCTTGCAGCTCTTTGCCAGCGGTCAAGATGTCTTTGCGTAAGACCCCCGCCACTGTCTCCGTGTAGCAGCACAACAAGAACGCGGCGACTCGGTTGATTCTTGAGATCGCTGTTCGTTGTATCAAGCGGGCGTGGTGACCAAACTGCAAGACAGCCCTTTCCGTCCGGAATCGAGCGCTCTACAGGAAGGTCCGCGCATTTTTGTGCTGCAACGGTAGGTGGAACAACGACAAGGATGGTGGCAAAGATAACTTGCGCTAGGCTAATTAGTACACGCGGCAAGGCATCCATCATGCCTTGCCTTGCGCTAGTGTTGACGCAAAAGTTGACCATAGCCAAGCACTGGATCTTTAATCCCACTTTCGCGCAAACAGTGCCAAAGCATGGCTTGATTGCTGGTGATAACGGGAGCTTGTAGGCGATGTTCAAGTTCTTCAATGATCGTGAGCACACGAATATTGGTACAACTTAAAAAGTATGCGTCTGCATCAGGACGTTTCATCGCGACCGCTTTTTCAAGCCACTGCTCAGGTGTCACACTAGCCGTTGAAATGGTAGGCGGCAGATTGAGACCGATCTCATGAAGCACGTCAAAGCCAAAATGATTTAAAAAGCGAACTTCAGCGTCATTAACAGGCTGGGGGTAGGGCGTAAGCATGACGATGCGTTTTGCATGTAGTGTCGTGAGTGCGGCGACAAGCCCTTGCGAGGTAGCAATAGCCTTTTTGTTTGCGGCTTTCTCAATTCTCGCAACTAACTGATCACCCATCGCCGGATCTGAGGTTGACACAGCCGTACAGTGAAAGACGATTATTCCGATGGGTGCGGCACCCAAAAGCAAGGCAGCACTTTCTGCGCCGTCGCTCATTTCTTGGATGTCAGCTGGTGTTGTGCCGTGTAGTTTCAATCGCGTGGTGTGAATAGAAACCCCCGCCGGCAACATCGCTTGAGCGTCTGCTTCTGCTACGACGTTACGATTCGGCAAAATCATGCCAATGCGTAAACGCTCGCCATAGTCAGGCAGTCCCAAGGGCGCTTGTTGTGCTGTTATTGGGCGCATGTTTTCCAATGAATCGCGACGTTTAGATGATTAATAAAACGCTTTCTCGTCCAGAGATAGGTGCGGGAAAGCGCTTAATGCGCTCGATGGTCCGGCGGGAGAGGCTGCTTGCACATAACTTGGGTTTAGTTCGCTCAGCGTATTCACTCCGAGTAGTCCCATGCAAATGCGCACTTCGTCCTGCAAGATCTCAAGCATGCGTACGACGCCATCCGCACCGTTGGCCGCAAGACCGTAGCACTGCATGCGCCCGAGGCCAACCATACTTGCACCTAAGGCGATCGCTTTAACGATATCAGTCCCACGATTAAATCCACCATCAACGATGACCTGAGCACGTCCATTTACGGCTTGGACGACCTCGGGCAGCACTGCCAACGAGCCGCGATCATGATCGAGTTGGCGACCTCCGTGATTCGAGACGTAAACCATATCGACCCCGTGTTCAACGGCCATCGCGGCATCTTCCGCTGTCGCGATCCCTTTAAGAATGAGCGGAATGGATAGTTTGGACTTTAGACGGTCAACGTCTTTCCAGGTCAGGGTCGGCTGAAACTCGCGACCTGGCACGACACTGCGACGAATGTTGCGTTTTGCAGAATCCCGCTCGCGGCGACTGTAATGGGCAGTGTCGACAGTAAGGCAGAAGGCACCGTAGCCAGCGGCCATTGTGCGAGCGGCTAGGTCATCAACCCAGTTCGCGTCTCCATGTACGTAGAGTTGGAATATCTTTAAGGTGTCGGGTGCTGCTGCAGCCGTGGCCTCGATTCCGGGCTGACAAACTGAGCTGAGCATATGTGCGACCCCATATCGTCCGGCCGCGATCGACGAGGTTGCGCCAGCGCCTTCAGCAAACACCTCTAGGCTGCCAACAGGCGCTAAGAGCACAGGCAACTTCAAGTCGCGCCCTAAGAACCGCGTGCCTGTATTGACATGGCTCACGTCGCGCAAGACCCTTGGTTTGAAGGCTAAAGAATCAATTGCAGCCCGGTTGCGGCTGACGGTTGTCTCTGTTTCTGTGCCGCCAACGATGTAGTCCCAGTTGTCGTGATTAAGCTTCTGCCTCGCTTTTTGAACGATTTCATGAAGCGTCAAAAAAGTCGGGGAGTAGGGTGCCGGTTGCTGCGATGATGTTGTCATTGTTAGGTGTGTTGCTTTTTTGGTTTGATTTAATTTGACGTTAACTTAGGCGTGAGCAGGGATTTTGTCAATCTTCGCCTTGTTAATCCGAAGTTTTCTTTAACAAGGTTTGGGATTCATAACATTCGGTAATATGGCGCGTTAAACCTATTACACACCAAACGGAATACTTGTCATGAACAAAGATTTAGTCCTCGAGATGGCGCCGACTGGCACTCTTCGCGTTGCCTTAAATATGATCAACTTCTTGTTAATCAGTGGCAAAAATCCTGAAGGTGTGCCCGTAGGTGTAGCGCCTGACCTTGCACGTACGATCGCTGATCGTATAGGTGTGCCATTGCAACTGATTCAGTATGGATCCCCGGGCGAGCTTGCAGATGATGCAGATAAGAATATTTGGGATATTGGCTTGATTGGAGCCGAGCCTGTTCGCGCCCAAAAAATTGATTTTTCGACCGCGTATGTGGAGATTGAAGCGACCTATCTGGTTCCTGCCGGATCCAGTCTGAAACACGCATCTGAGGTTGATCGTCCCGGTAATCGCATTGCAGTGTCTGCGCGTAGTGCGTATGACTTATGGCTGACACGTAATATTCAGCATGCGCAGTTGCTGCACGCCGAAGGTTTTGAGGCAACGTTTGCGTTGTTTGTAGAGCAGAAGTTAGAAGCGATGGCCGCGTTAAAGCCTGGTTTGCTCGGTGATGTTGAGCGCCTCCCAGGCTCGCGGATTTTAGAGGGCAACTTCACAACGGTGCAGCAATCTATTGGTGTGCCTAAGGGAAGATTGGCCGCTGCGGCGTACCTGCAGTCGTTTGTGAATGAAATTAAAACAGGCTTGGTTGCTCAATTGATCGCGAAACACAATGTCAAGGGGCTCTCTGTGGCACCTTAAAGTACTTCGCAGGGCTTGTCTGAGGTGGTTCGCATCAACGCCTCTACCCTGCGCGTCAAGGATCCGAACAAGACCTCTTTAAGCCAGCTCTCTTTGGTCGGCCCGATCACGATTTGCGGACAATGATGCTCTTTCGCAAACTTCGTAATTTCTTCAACAGTTTTGCCAATCACGCTGTGCGTGTTGTAGGGGATTCCTGAGGATCCTAAAAGCTCTCGGAGCGCAGCAAATGCACGGTCGGCATCTTCGCGACGAAACGCGGATATGTCATTCCGTGAAAAAAATAAGCCCACAACACCAGAATAGGTAGGTTGAATGGTCAGTAGATGCACCCGGATACGCTCTCGCTGGTGAAGCTTGAGTAGGTAGCGGGCGATCCACTGCGCATCCTGGCCGGAATGAACCGGCACAAGGATATTAGCCATGAGTGCTTATCAGGCGCTGGCGGGTACTTTCGGCATGTGCCGTGCCGCCAGCCATTTCCCTAGTGCAATGACGACTACGATACCGGCAGTCGGTACAGCGTAATGGAGATACGAGGCATTGCTGTCAATCCAGCTTGCGACCGAGCTGTCCGTGACGAGCATTTCGCCCGCAACCCAGCCGAGAAGTCCTGCGCCAAGTGTGACGATGATTGGAAACCGCTCCATCAATTTCAGAATCAGTTGACTGCCGAAAATGATCAATGGAATGCTGATTGCCAATCCAACGACCAGTAAAACGACGTTACCTTTTGCTGCCGCCGCAACACCAAGCACGTTGTCGAGGCTCATGATGAAGTCGGCGATGATAATTGTTTTAATTGCCGCGGCAAGGTTCGAGTGTGCGTCGATGTTTTCTTCGTCGCCACCAGAGTCCAACATGCTTGCGCCAATCCAGAGCAGCGCAATGCCGCCAACTAATTTGAGA
>JBEDEU010000102.1:0-7297 GCA_041175585.1 Pseudomonadota bacterium
GTTTTGCATTGACTGCTCAGGGCGGCGCAGTGATAGACTTCAACGCAGCAGGAGACTACACATGACAAAAATTATTGATGCCCAAGTCCACGCCTATGAACACGACCACCCTGGTCGACCCTGGGCGGCGGTACTACACGGCCCCGCTTCCGTAACAGGCGATGACATGATCGCAGCAATGGATGCCGTTGGCGTCGATGCGGCGATTCTCGTATCCGTTTTCACGATGTACAAGTTCGACTCAAGCTACGCTGAACAAGTCTATCGGGCACACCCCAAACGGTTTCGTCTGATTAAGCCGGTTGACCCCACGGATCCCGGCGTCAACGAAACGATCGACGACTGGGTGAAGACTCCCGGTACGATCGCCATTCGCATTATGTTGAACCGTGGCGTATCTGAAGACGCGGCAGATCCAGGCATCAATCGTGTGCTCGCGGGAGCAGCGCGTCACAATATTCCGGTGAACCTACTGTGCTGGGGCAGACTTGACCAAGTCAAGCAACTGGCCGCCCGCAACCCAGACACACGTATTGTGGTGGACCACCTTGGGCTCCAACAGCCTTATGAACCGCCGCCGCTTGAGACTCCTTTCGGCGAGCTCGCAAAAGTCTTATCCCTTGCTGAGCACCCAAACGTTGCGATAAAAATTACCGGTGCCTGTACCCTCTCGCAAAAAGCGTATCCCTACCCCGATATTTGGGATCCTCTCGCGCGTATTTTTGATGCCTACGGCTTTGAGCGCTGCATGTGGGGCACCGACTGGACCCGTGCGGTTCAAGTGTTGACGTACAAGCAAGGAGTCGATTCCTTCAAGCTTACAGATCGGTTGTCCGCGAGTGAGCGCGAAGCCCTCATGGGCGGCTCTTTACAAAAAATCTATCGTTGTAATTTTGACAGCTGACACGCCGTACTGCGCGCTGTGTAAATCCTAAGGTTGATTCAATGAATGAAAAGCCTCGAACATTTGATCTCCTGATCAAAGATGCGATCTTCATCACAGCTGATCCAAAAGAGCCGCTGATTCGAGATGGCTATCTGGGGGTGACTGACGGAAAAATTACGTACCTCAGTTGCACAGCGCCAGCGAGCTATAACGCTACGACAACCCTCAGCCTTCCCGGCCACTTCGTCACACCAGGCTTTGTAAATCCTCATGCACACTCGATCCTATCGATGGTGCGCGGCGTTGCCTCTGACCTCGGTTTTGCGCCCTCCTACACACCCGGCATACCCAAAGGAACTCAGGTTAATCCCGAGCAAGCTCGGGCTCTTGCGCAACTTGGCGCACTTGAGGCATTGCTATTTGGATCCACTGTACTCGGCGATAATTTTGTACATGCCGATATCGCGGCTCAAGCAATGTCGGAACTTGGTATGCGTCTGTGCCCGAGTTGGCGTATTCATGACGTAGATTTTGCAAAAGTTGCGCACGGCGAATGGCATCATGACCCTGCGATCGGAACTCGTACCTTGTCTGCCGGTATGGCACTGTACGAAACTTGGAAGATAAACCCCCTTGTCACGGTAAATCTCGCGGCACATGCTGTCGATACTTGCTCAGAAAGCTTCTTGAAGGAAGTGGCGGAACTATCGGCCAAGCACAATCTCGTTGTCAGCACACACCTCGGACAGAGCAAAGTCGAGGTTCAGCGTGTAAAAGAACGGACGGGCTATACGTCGACAGAGGTTCTAGCAGACACTGGACTACTCAATGAAAGACTGATGTGCGGACATTGCATCTATGTGACCGATACAGACATCGAAAAAATGGCTCAGTCCGGCGCTCACGTCGTTCATATTCCAAAACCCAATGCCACCTCTGGTCGTTTGGCACCGACACCGAAGCTAAAGGCTGCTGGAATCAATATTTGCTTAGCTACCGATACCCAACACGCGGACATGGTCGAGTTAATGCGCTGGGCACTTATTACTGCCCGTGTGCAGGAAGGCGGCGTCAGTGACGCCTGGCAACCGCAACATGTTTTTCACATGGCAACGATGGGCGGCGCAAAGGCACTCGGGATGCAAGACACTCTCGGGTCCCTGACTGTCGGCAAAGCAGCTGATTTTGTAGCCTTTAATGCAAATCGCCCCCACCTCACACCGCATGTCAATCCAGTGGGAAACCTCGTGCATACCGGGCAAGGCCGTGATGTCACGCACGTCGTCGTCGCCGGCGAATTTGTTGTGCGCGATGGCATGCCAACCCGTGTGGACATGGATCAAATCGTACGAAGCGCCGAGAAGGCCTCAAGAGAGCTTTGGGGCGCAGAAGGCGTGCAATATTGGCTAAACTAAATTGGCAAACTTGGCATGTATCTTGCTTGTGTTTATTGGATCGTTCCCATAACTAAAGAGAGCACCAAATGAAATTGTTTAGCAAAATACTCTGTATCCTCGGGCTAATTGGCGTAATAGCCTTTGGCAGCGCACAGGCGCAGTCAATGTCTGCAAAAGATTTTCCTGATCGCTCGGTCAAGTTCATCGTCCCATTCCCACCAGGCGGCGCTGCGGATGTATTCGCCCGACTTGTCGCTCAAAAATTAACAGACAAATGGAAACAAACAGTACTGGTTGAAAACAAACCGGGCGCTGGGGGTCGCATTGCGACGCAATTTGTTGCGACCGCTCCGGCAGATGGGTACACCTTTTTGGTGGTCACTGTGGGACACGCCGTCAACCCAAGCCTCTACAACAACTTACCCTACAAGACTGAGCAAGACTTTAAAACCGTGGCGATGCTGGCGGATCTTCCAAGCATGCTGGTGGTCAATAACGAGCTTCCCGTCTCAAACGTTAAGGAGTTAATTGCGCTCGCAAAAGCTCAACCCGGGAAACTCACCTATGCATCCTCCGGGAATGCAACGACGAGTCACGTCGCCGCTGCGATGCTCGCGAGCGCTGAGAATGTCGACCTTGTGCACATCCCATACAAAGGCTCCGCCCCCGCCATCACCGACATGATCTCTGGTCGGGTAAACATCATGATCGATCCAATTGCCACGGCACTTCCGCATGTAAAAAGTGGCAAATTAAAAGCGCTTGCTGTCAGCACACCAAACCGCTCACCTTTAGTACCGGAACTGCCGACGATTGCCGAGTCCGGCGTACCGGGCTATGACTTTTCGGCTTGGTTTTTGTTGCTCGCGCCATCAGGCGTTCCGAACAACCTAATTAGCAAAGTCAACGCAGACATTGCAGAAGCCATGAAAGACCCGGAATTGCTAAAAACCTACGAAACACGTGGCGCACAAGCTGGCTCTGGGTCACCAGAATCGCTATCAAAATTTTTAACAAACGAAATCAAGCGCTTTGCCACCTTGGTTGAGAAAACAGGAATGAAAGCAGAATGATCTTTCCGCCACGGGATCTTGTTGGCTATGGTCCAACCCCACCAAAGGTAAGTTGGCCGAACAACGCTCGCGTGGCGGTATCTTTCGTACTCAATTTTGAAGAAGGTTCGGAGTACAGCGTAGCGGATGGTGACAACCGCAACGAAGGCGTCTATGAGGTCATCGATAAATTAGACGGCATACCCGACCCCTGTATACAAAGCCACTTTGACTATGGAACCCGCGTAGGCTGGTGGCGCATTATGGATTTACTCGAACGTCACGGCGTGACGTGCACAGTCAGTTCCTGCGGTCGGGCCGTTGAGCGATACCCCGAACTCGCACAAGATGCGATTAAGCGCGGCCACGAGGTTTCTGGACACGGCTGGCGCTGGGAAAGCCATGCCCGCATGACCCCAGAGGAAGAGCGAGCTTCTATTGAGCAAACAGTCAAGGCAATTGAGCGCGCAACCGGAGTGCGTCCGGTTGGTTGGCATACACGGTCCGCCACAACAATCCACACAAGAAAGCTATTGATTGAGGAGGGAGGCTTCCTTTATGACAGCGATGACTATAGCGATGACCTCCCCCGCTTGGTACAGCACAATGACAAGACCCATGTGATCTTGCCCTACGCCTTCGATACAAATGATATGCAGTTTCAACACACGCATCGTTTCGTTCGAGCTCAGGACTTTTCAGGCTATGTCAACGACGCGTTTGATTGGCTTTGGGAAGAAGGCGCGACACATCCAAAAATGATGTCTGTTGGCCTGCATCTCAGGATGCTGGCCAGACCAGCAAGAATGTGGGCCCTTTTGCATATGATCGAGCATATGCAAAAAAAAGGCCAAGTCTGGTTTGCGCGTCGTGATCAAATCGCAAAGCATTGGCTACAGAACTATGCAAAATAATACGATGAGACAAAGTCATGAAAATTTTAAAAATAATTATTTGCTATCCGCTTGTATGGCTTGCTAGTCTTGCCTGCGGTGCACCTAGCTACGCACAAGAGCTTCCTAAAGTCATCAAAATGGTGGTGCCCTTCGCACCAGGCGCAAGTAATGACTTGTTTGCCAGAGCGCTTGCGCAAAAGCTGAGCACAAAACTCGAGCTCACCATCGTCATCGAAAACAAGCCCGGCGCCGGCGGGGTGATTGGCGCAGATTTTGTTGCGAAAGCCGCACCCGACGGTGCAACACTGCTGTTCACGTCTAATGCTCTGACCACCACGGCTGCAGTACAACGCAAATTGCCGTACGACCCAGCAAAAGACCTCGCCCCCATCGCCATGGTCGCAAATAGTGGATTGATTTTGCTGGTTCGCACTGATGGCCCGTACAGCGACACGGCAACCTTGATTCAAGCGATGCGCGATCCAAAAAATAAAATGACCTATGGCTCTTCGGGCATTGGATCAGTCAACCACGTCAGCACCGAGCTACTCCACTCAATGGCGGGTACGTCTGCTCTGCACCTACCCTACAAAGGCTTAAGCCTCGCGCTCATCGATATGATTGGCGGACGCGTGGATTTCTTGATTACAACCGTCGCATCCTCTGGCAGTCAGTTGCGTGCGGGAAAAGTCAAAGCCTTGGGAGTAACTTCGCTCGACCGCAGTCCATTTAATCCAGAGCTTGCGCCGATGGCTGAGGTTGTGCCTGGCTACAGCAGCGAGATCTGGTGGGGTGTTTTTGCGCCAGGGGCAACCCCCAAGGCGATCATTGAACGCTTGAATACAGAGATTCGACTAGTCACAGCCGAGCCTGACATGCAAAAACTTTTTGCACAAGAAGCTGCACTGGCGACCAATCTTTCGGCGGCAGCTTTTGAGCAACGCATCAAAACTGAAATTGTCTTGTGGAAGAAAGTCGTCCAAGAACGCAATATACAACCTGAGTGAATATAGGAGAGACAATATGCTAACGATGCCTAGCCAACAAGCCTTACCGAACAGACAAGTTTCGAAATCGCCTGCCAACGGTGCACCTCGCTGGCGAACGGATTATTTTGGGACGGTGGGAGGCGGGAAAGTCACGCAGGATCCCCAAGCGTTTTTAATTGAGATGCCAGTCAACGACACGATCTTGCCTCACTTCCATGTCGTAGATCAGTTTCAAGTGTTTGTGTCCGGCGCCGGAAAAGTCGGACGCTCGGATGTATTACTTCCGCTGACCATACACTACGCTGATCGATTTACTGGATACGGTCCAATTGATGCAGGCCCGCAAGGCTACTCCTACTTCACGCTAAGGGCCAACACCGACTCTGGTCCCGTGTACTTACACCAACCGGGGTACCGAGAAAAACTACAGCCGTCCAAGAAAAGACACTTCTCTGCTCATGCGGCAATCAGCACCGAGGCGGTACTTGCGAATCGGGACTCAGTCACGTCCGAACGCGTCAATGAAAAAACAACAGAATATGCCGATGGCTTAGACGCAAAATTGTTTCGCGCAGGCAAAAACATGTCTATTGTTTGCGACGATCCAGCACAAACCGGCGGTCAATACTTCTTAATTGTGAATGGCAGCATGACCCACGAAGGACAACACCTCGCCAAATGGTCAGTAATGTTTGTTAATCCGACGGATGCCCCACTGTCAGTGCAAAGCGGCCAAGAGGGTTGTGAGCTGCTAATGTTGCAGTTTGGGAAACAGTAACCGTCTAGGTCAAAGTAGCTTGCCTGGGTTCATAAGTTGATTCGGATCCAGTGCACGCTTAATCGCAATCATCAGGTCCATTTCAACGGTTGACTTATAGCGTCGCAACTCATCGCGACGCAAAGTCCCAACGCCATGCTCTGCACTGATACTGCCGTTGTACTGGGTGACTAAGTCATGGATGCGCTTGTTTAACTCAGCAGTCTTGCGTGCATAATCCTCGTACGCAACATCTAAAGGCAGCATGACGTTGTAATGAAGATTGCCATCACCGATGTGGCCAAAATTAATAATCGGCAAACCAGGAAAATCCTCATGCACGGCCTGATCGGCCTCTGCAGCGAAACGAGCAAGGCTTGAAATCGGAAGCGCGATATCGTGCTTAACAGCCTTACCTGCCTTCACCTGCGCCATAGATATCCCTTCGCGCAACTTCCACATCGAGATACTTTGCGCTTCACTCATCGCGACGACACAGTCATCAATCAGTGCGTCCTCGATCGCCGCAGCTAGTCCCCCCTGCAACATATCTTGCACACCCGACATATTCGTATCGGCTAATTCAATTAGCGCATAGTAGGGATAGGTCTTTTCTAGTGGCGAAACATGCCCCGGGAGTTGCTGGGTCACAAGCGCCAAGCTTGCCCCCGACATCATTTCAAAGGCACTGAGTCTCGGACCACACTCTGCTTGTAAGCGGTTGAGTAACGCCACAACGTTCGTGAGATTTTGCGCACCCACCCAAGCCGTCACACGGCCTGCTGGCGCTGCAAATAACTTTAAGACAACGCCTGTAATGATTCCAAGAGAACCCTCTGACCCAATAAACAAATCCTTCAAATCGTAGCCAGTGTTGTCTTTACGCAAGCCACGCAAACCATTCCATACTCGGCCATCCGGCAATACGACTTCAAGACCAAGCGTTAAGTCGCGCGTATTACCGTAGCGCAACACACCAGTCCCGCCCGCATTCGTTGCAAGGTTTCCGCCGATTGTGCAGCTGCCCTCAGCCCCAAGGCTCAACGGAAAATAACGGCCCACTTTTCGCGCCGCTTCTTGGATCTCCGCCAAGATCACGCCCGCATCGGCTGTCAGGGTGTTGTTAATCGGATCCACTTCGTGAATGCGCTTCATGCGATTCAACGACAAAATAACTTGAGCGCCACTCATATCAGGCGTGGCGCCACCGCTCATTCCTGTATTGCCACCCTGCGGAACAACCGGCGTGTGCGATTGATGGCATAAGCGCATCACGGCGGCAACCTCGGTCGTGTTGCGAGGTCGCACGACGGCAACCGT
>JBEDEU010000103.1:0-7289 GCA_041175585.1 Pseudomonadota bacterium
GCGCTTTGTGCTGCATCACTAACGGCGTGCAGTTCGATCAAGATTGCGTACAACTATGCGCCAAACTATTTGTCGTATCGCCTAAACAACTACTTCAATCTTGATTCTCAGCAACAGCAGTTACTTGATGTCGAGTTGATCGATTTCACAAACTGGCACAGTTCGACAGCGTTACCGCAATACAGCCAAACACTTCAACGATGGTCTGCACGGCTAGACGAAAAAAGGACCTTCACGCCAGAGGAAGTTGTCGTCATGTACCAGCAAGTACAAGATGCCATCCTAGAGCTTAGCCTGCAGGCAGCAAAGCAGCTCGCACCCATTGCCGTCACGCTTAAGACCTCTCAGACTGATCAAATGCGCTCTCGCTTCGAAAGCGACAATAAGGATTACGCAGACGACTATTTAAAGAACCCAGCAAGCACGAGCACCCGAAAAAAGCATCACTCGCGCATGCTGAAACGCTATGAAGACTGGCTCGGATCTTTGACAGAGCAACAAAAAACAAGCCTGACCCAACTCGCGGATCGGCGCGCAATGACATTCTCACTTTGGGCCAAAGAACGAGAGCTTAGGCAGTCGGCACTGCTTGAAACGCTTAATGCGCAGAGAGAAAAAGATCCGGTGCAAGCCGAAGCAGCCCTAGCTCTTTACGCGAAAAGCCTGTCAGATTATCGCAACCCCAGCCTCGTGGGACAACAGGACTCACTCCGACGGGACTGGGCACAGACTACTGCTGATGTTTTGAATAGTTTGACGCCCACACAGACACGCTATTTAAAAACCAAACTGCGTGATTACGCTGAGGATTTTGCGAGCCTCACACCTACCCGACTCGCACAATCGAGTAAATAGTGCAGGGTTCAAATCGCCTTAAATCGCGTCCATTTCACGAACGCCACTGCAGAAAACGGTAAAAGCAGCCCTATCGCTAAGCAAGTCATTAGCAAAGGTCCGAGCTCGATGTAATTCGCGGCAACTTTCACAAGCCCCGTCGTCGGGTCGCGTACCTCTCGCGTCACGACAAAGAGCTGGTTCAAATATTTTGTACCCAATTGACTCGCTGACAACGCGAGATTCGTAAAAGAAGCCATCACTGCGAAGTAGGTTGCCTTAAGATTCTCTGGGGCTGAACGCGCTATCCAAGCTAGCATCGGAATCATTGCTAATTGCCCCAGAGGCGACTCAACTGCAGTATCGACCAGTGCAATAAACCGCGCATCAACGATGCCACCCGTCATCGCACTCGTCCAGTGATGCAGCCCGTAATACATGCCCAAGGTAGGAAGCGCAAACACAGTACTCAATATCGCCAAAGTACCAACGATAAACGTGATGGGACGTTCGGCCATAAAGCGCCGAAAGATAAACATACCAGCCAACGATAAGACCCCGCCCACTAGCGTCAGGATCGACATGAAATACTGATCAAACTTTAGGTCATCAATCACCCACCAAGTCATACCAGGTCCAGGTGTCGGCACTGCGCGGAACATAAAGATCACGAGCGCCGTACCCACGAGCGTCGCGCGCATATCCGGAGCCAGGTCGTTAGTCATCCGCGCAATCAAATAAAGGATGATGGTGAGTGATCCAAAAAATATAATTTCCTGACCGTACGGGATCTGACTTAAACCAACCGTCAGCGTAAACACAACGAAAGCTAAACCACCGAGCAGGATCGTCCAATTCGGAGACGTCGGGGCACTTTGGACCTCTAACGCTTGAGAAATTTGAGATGAGCTCAATCCCATGGACTTAAGCTTCTGACGCATACTTGCTTTCAACCAGGCTGCAATCACAACACCCAGCATCGATAACAGCGGAATAAGTAAGGCTGTCCAGTACACATCCAAGTAACCCTGTACTTTTTGCGCCTCATCCATCGCTTTAACATCTGCAAAAACATACAGATTCACAAGCGCCACCAACAATGATCCACCCACGACAGCCACACGACCTAAGGTTTGCATCGTTGTGTGCATCAGTTTTACTTTTTCATCATCAATCGCCTGCCCTTTGTCATCAACACGCGGCACAGCCTCCACGGTCATCGCATCCGCCACGGCATCTTGCAACACGTAACCGAGGGGAGCTAACAATGCGCTAATGATGTACCAAGTATCGACAGGCAATACACGTTGCATGGCGTCACGATCGGCAATCAGACCAATCATGATGAATAAACTCGTGGCAATCAATATCGCGCCCAAAAGCAGGATAAATATTTTGGCCCGCCAAAACAAATCCACCAAATGCCCGAAGACCATCTTTAGAGACCAGGGGATTGCGATCCAGAAGCTTAACGACGCCAACATAGCACTCGATAGGCTGAGATAGTCTTTTACAAAAAAAGTCCCCACAATTGCAGTGAGGCTAGAGATCCCAGCAGCGACGTAGACCATTAAAGGTGGCAGATAAGACAGCCGAAAGTCGCGGAACAACTCCACAACATTCCGATCCATCCATTGCAAAATTCTTTTAGTCATGCCTAGAGCCTTAGTAAAAAATATACGTCTCATCGAAGCTCGCATTGTCTCAGATCTTATGTCTGGAGCGGAAAATAAGACGCTACCGTCAAGTGTTTGGCCTTAGAATCTCGCATTGACATTCCCGCACGCAGCACAACTGACTCACGCCAAATGACTGCCGCCCAAGGATCACCTCTCATAGAACTCACCAGAGTGACCAAACACTTCCGGTCAGGTGCAGAAGTTCTGTCTGATATTTCTCTTACCGTGCACCCCGGCGAGTTCGTCAGCCTCATCGGTCCGTCAGGTTGCGGCAAAAGTACAATTTTGCGTCTAACGGCGGGCCTTGATACACCCTCTAGCGGGACAGTGCGGTCACCTGCCTTAAACACAAGTGCGCAGGGAACAACTGCATTTGTTTTTCAAGAAGCAACGCTCATGCCTTGGACGAGCGTATTCAATAACGTGTGGTTACCGCTGCGCCTACAAGGGTTGAGTCGAGATGAATCCCGTGCGCGAGTGACTCAGGCCCTTAAAAGCGTCGGACTTGAAGATGTTGCACAGGCCTACCCTGCACAACTCTCGGGTGGAATGAAAATGCGTGCGTCGATCGCCAGGGCACTTATCACCGAGCCAAAAATATTGCTGATGGACGAGCCCTTTGCTGCGCTTGATGATCTTTCACGGTATAGGCTAAATGACGACTTGTTGCGCTGGCAGCAAGACATCTCTATCAGCACACTTTTTGTGACGCACAATATTGCTGAGGCTGTGTTCTTGAGTAAACGTGTTCTCGTCATGGGTGCGAGACCCGGGCGGATCGTGCATGAACTGACGATTGATGCCCCTTACCCGAGATCACCTAAGTTTCGTGAGTCGAGCGACTTCTTAAACTCCTGTCGATCGCTTAGCGCGGCCCTGAAGCAAGCTGCCGAAGCTGGACTAGTCTCGATATGAAAAGTGTCCTCAACAGACTACTGCCAGCGATCACACTCATTGCCTGTCTGCTGCTTTGGGAGTTCGGTGTGCGGTGGACTGAGATACCTGCTTACACCCTACCAGCCCCTAGCGTCATTGGGCTAACACTCGTTGATAACTGGTCCTCGCTTGCGACAAGCTGGTGGTTCACTGTCAAAATTACCGTGGGCGCCCTATTTCTTGCCTGCCTTGGTGGCGTCTTAATTGCGTCGGTATTTTCGCTGTCACCCGCACTCGAGCGTGCTTTCTTCCCCATCGCGGTTGTGCTTCAAGTAACACCGATTGTCGCAGTCGCACCACTTATGCTGATCTACATCGACAGCACCACCGTTGCCCTCCTGCTCTGCGCATGGATCGTCGCTTTCTTTCCAATTCTGTCCAACACGGTAACGGGGCTACGCGCCACAGATCGCAACCTCGTTGAGCTTTTTAGACTATATCGGGCAAGCCCCTTGCAACGACTTGCCTTGCTTAGGGCTCCTGCAGCACTCCCCTATTTTTTGACAGGTCTAAAAATCTCCGGGGGCTTAAGTCTGATCGGTGCAGTCACCGCAGAGATGGTCGCAGGATCGGCGGGACGGGACACTGGCCTCGCCTCTCGCATCCTTGAAGCGAGTTTTCGCACCGAAACTCCAAAGATGTTTGCCGCACTCGCGTTGTTGGTATTAACTGGCGTAATGGTCTTCATATTGTTTAATGTACTTTCACATTATTTGCTCAGCGACTGGCACAGCTCTGAGCAAGTTAACGCGCTCGACCAGAACTCTTAGGAGTATTTGATGGCCCTTCGACTTGTCCAATCAATCTGCATGCTTTGCTTAATGTTGTCTACAGCGCATGGGCAGCAAGCCGTTACCTTTGCGACGAACTGGAAAGCACAAGCTGCACATGGTGGTTTTTATCAAGCGGTCGCTGATGGAACCTATAAAAAATATGGGCTCGACGTAACGATTCGCCAAGGTGGTCCGCAGGTGAATAATCGACCATTACTTCCCGCACGTCGCATTGACTTTCTGATGACGGGTAACCTTTTGCATAGTTTTGACAATGTCAAAAACGGCATACCAGTCGTCGTCGTGGCAGCGATGTTTCAAAAGGATCCACAAGCCTTGATGGCCCACCCAGAACAGGGCTATGAAAACTTCTCGTCGCTTAAGAATGCTACACCAGCACTCATCGCCAAAGATGGTCAATTTACGTGGTGGCAATGGCTCAAGGTTGTACATGGTTTCAAGGATGAAACACTCAAACCATACAACTACAACCTCGGACCGTTCCTCGCGCAACCGAAAGCAATTCAACAAGGTTACTCAGTCGCTGAACCCATCTATATTGAGCAACAAGGGAAATTCAAACCCGTTGTTCATTTACTCGCGGACCATGGATTCTCGACATACAGCACTTTGATTGAAACGCGCACCGATCTAGTAAAAAGCAACCCCGATCTCGTCCAGCGTTTCGTCGATGCATCGATCATCGGCTGGGTAAATTTTATGTATGGTGATCGTTCTGCTGCGAATGCTCTGATGATTAAAGACAATCCAGAAATATCCTTGGCAGAAATCGAGGCCTCGGTTGCGCTCATGAAGCAACAGGGCATCGTAGATTCGGGCGAAGCACAAACCCAAGGGATTGGTGCAATGAACGCCGCACGTATTAAAGACTTTTATGAGCAAATGGTTAAAGCTGGACTCTATCAGGCTAAAGATGTCGATTTATCCAAAGTAGCGACATTGCAATTTGTAAATAAGCAAATCGGCGTGCCTCTCAAACAATCACTGACAGCCAAATAAAAATGCCGGATTAGCCCTAGGCTACTCCGGCACCTTATGACTACCACCACCACCTGTTTACACTGGGGTGTCACCTTTAAGCGTAATGCGGTAAAGCAGACGCTTGTGCCCGTGGTAGTCGTTAACGGGGTTATGCATTACACAGCGGTTATCCCATAAAGCGATTGACTTTGGGGCCCACGAAAACCGGCAAGTAAACTCTGGCTTGACTTGGTGTTGAAATAAATATTCCAGCAAGGGCGCGCTTTCCTCTTCAGTCCAGCCGGCAAAGCGCATCGTATGACCCGGATTCACATAAAGCGCCTTACGACCCGTCTCTGGGTGCGTACGAACAACGGGATGCTCTGACACTAACTCCTTGCGCACATTCTCTTCTTTTGCTGAGTCGCCGACACGATCCTCACGCGTTTTAGTAACCGTTGCCTTAGCCGAGGAGTTCACTCCGCGCAGGCCTTGGAGCACGCGCTGTAGATCAGGTGACAGCGCCTCGTAAGCCGCATAGTTGCTCGAGAACAAGGTATCACCACCAACCGGTGGCAACTCCTCGGCGATCAGCATTGTCGCCATCGGAGGCGTCTGAAGGTAAGTCGTGTCCGTGTGCCAGATCCCACCAAAATTATGTTTTTCGTGCGGCAGCTTTAACACGGGAATAATAAATGGATGATCAGGTAGGCCTTTAACAAAGGGATACTCAACGATTTCACCAAAGCGCATTGCAAAGCTTTGGAATTGATCCATCGTCATGTTCTGATCACGAAAGAATACGACCCCATTTTCCAACCAAATCTTGCGGATGTCGGCGATTAAAGCGTCAGAAATATTTCCGACTAAATCCACTCCAAGAATCTCGGCGCCAACCGCTCCGGATAGTCGTTTGATTTGCATACTATGCCCCAGCTGTTCTAAGTATTTTTAAATAAAAACTTTAGATAATCATAAGCTAAAAATTGACTAATGCACCTTTGCGCACGGTAATCGCTGGTGTATTGAGCACCGCTGCCTTATGATGATTTGATAAAAATCAAATTAGAGACACCCATATGTCCTCCTTCAATCAAACACGGTTTGCAATCGGACTTCTGATAAGCGCACTCTTTGCCTCTTTCCAGCCTGCGCATGCTCAGAATTCCTACCCGCAAAAGCCAATCAGAATAATCGTACCCGTGGCGCCAGGGGGTGGGACCGATTTTGTAGCTCGGGTTATCGGTCAAAAACTTGGAGAAGCGCTCTCAACTCCCGTCATTATTGAAAATAAGCCCGGTGGTGCCGGAAATGTTGGGGTCGACGCAGCGGCTAAGGCCGAGCCGGATGGCTACACGCTTGTGATGCCAATCACGTCTTTTTCAGTTAACCCGGCCCTCTACACGAAGCTTCCGTTCGATACTCAAAAGGACTTTGCGCCGATTGCTTTAGTGGCCTCAGCACCACTCCTTTTGGTCGTGAATCCACAACTGCCAATCAAAACACTAAGCGACTTGATCGCCCTGGCGAAAGCTAAACCGGGCTCACTTAACTATGGCACGTCCGGCGTTGGCACAACATCGCACTTAGCGGCGGAGCTCTTCAAATACACCGCCAAGCTCGATATTATTAACGTCCCCTATAAAGGAGGCGGTCCTATCGTCACCGATTTAATTGCCGGCAGCATACAGATCTATTTCTCGACGGTTCCAGCCGCGTTGCCTCAAACCCAAGCGGGGAAACTTCGTGCAATCGCAATCACCAGTGCGAAACGCTTACCCAGCCTTGCCGATATCCCGACCGTAGCCGAGGCAGGTCTGCCTGGCTATGACGTGGTCGGATGGTTTGGCTTATTTGCGCCTGCTAAAACGCCAGCGGCCATTGTGGAACGCCTCAATGTCGAGGTTGTCAAAATTCTGCAAATGCCTGATGTGCGAGAAAAAATCGAAGCACACGGCTTGTTGCCAGGTGGCGGTACTTCAAAAGAACTGAGTGTGTTTTTAGACGCCGAAATCAAAAAGTGGACGCAACTGATTAAGGCAGCCAATATCACGCAACAGTAGTACCCCCTTAAAGCGGAGTGCGT
>JBEDEU010000104.1:0-7274 GCA_041175585.1 Pseudomonadota bacterium
ACGGAATGGCATTGGTATTCAATCCTCCGCCCATTCGCGGTTTGGGTTCAGCCGGAGGCTTTGAGTTCTATGTGCAATCAAAAGGCGAACCTTCTGTTGCGAATCTGGCCCTCGTTACAAATAACTTCATCGAAGAGCTTAAAAAGCAACCAAAGTTAACCGGCATCAATACTTTTTTTAGACCGACTTCGCCTCAGTTGTATGTTGAGGTTGATGAAGCGAAAGCACTCTCGCTGGGTATCCCAGTGGCAGATGTTTATTTCAGTCTGCAGGCATTGATGGGTTCTCTTTACGTCAACGACTTCAACCTGAATGGCCGGACCTATCGTGTGCAAATGCAAGCGGATGCACAGTATCGTGCGACGCCGACAGACCTCGGACAACTTTACGTGCGAGCCGATAATGGCAGCATGGTGCCGATCGCAGCTCTTATATCTGTATCGACCCTTGTTGGTCCGGAACAGCTAGAGCGGTTCAATGGCTTTCTTGCAGCGAAAGTACTCGGCAGCGCTGTTGCGGGTGTGAGTTCGGGTGAGGCGATCGATTTGGTGCAGAGTGTGGCTAACGCGAGTTTGCCGAACGGCTACGAGCTAGCGTGGGCTGGCCAAGCCTATCAGCAGATCCGAACGGGCACCGCCTCCGGACTCGCCTTCGTTTTTGGAATCATTATGGTGTTCCTGATTTTGGCGGCGCAATATGAGAAGTGGTCGCTACCCATTGCCGTTCTCTTGGCGGTGCCGTTTGCATTGTTTGGCGCGTTGCTCGCTGTGCTTGTACGATCGATGCCTAATGACATCTACTTCCAAATTGGTTTGATTGTGCTGGTCGGGTTATCGGCCAAGAATGCGATTTTGATTGTGGAATTCGCGGCACAGAAGCGGGAGCAAGGTCTCAACAGCTTCGACGCCGCCATGGTCGCCGCAAAGCTGCGTTTTCGACCGATTGTGATGACCTCGCTAGCATTTATCTTAGGAGTTTTTCCCTTAGTGATCTCAACGGGTGCAGGCGCTGCAGCGCGCAAATCGATGGGCACGGGTGTCTTTGGTGGGATGCTGGTTTCGACCTTCATTGCAACAATATTTGTACCAATGTTTTATACCTGGTTGTCGCGTAAGCAAGCGACAGCCAGCCAGCAGGCTAGCGAGGTGCCGACCGAGGTCTCGGAGCGTGATGGGGGAGGCAAGCGATGAGCCCTTTGCGTTCGTTGTGTTCGTTCTTGCTGCTTCTGGGGCTGAGCGGGTGTTTGTTGGGACCGGACTACAAGCGTCCAGATATTGCGCTGCCACAAGGGTTCAACACGGGCGATGGCGCGACGTCTGCGACCGCGATGCAGGCTACGCCTGGCGTAAGCGTTAAGACAGATTGGTGGACACAGTTTGGAGACAAGACATTGAATAGTCTTGTCGAAACAGCGCGCCTCGAAAATGCTGATCTTCAAATTGCTTTAGGGCGTTTAGCGCAAGCGGAGGCGTTGGCGCGTCAAGCAGGCGCTGCGCAGTACCCAACTCTGAATATGACCGGCGCTGGCACGCGGGCCTCGACCGGAACCTCGGTGAGTCCGACTGGAGTTGGATTACAAACCAATACCTCTCAACTCGGCCTGGCCACCTCCTATGAGCTGGACGTATGGGGGAGGGTCAGGCGAAATATCGAATCAGCGAGTTCGCTCGCTACTGCAAGTGCCTACGACAGGGATAGCATTGCACTGACCATTTCAGCTTTAGTGAGCAACACATATATGCGCCTCCGCTCTTTGGATGCGCAGATTGTCGTCGTGACTAATTCTGTGCAGACGCGCGCTGACACGTTGCGTGTGGCACAGGCAAAACTGGCAGGAGGCTTGGTTTCTCCGATTGATGTGAATCAGGCGCTTGCTGCGCGTTCAGCCTCCCAAGCAACACTATCTGAACTTAAGCGTCAGCGTGCGATTGTGCAAAATCAGCTTGGGGTTCTAACAGGGAAGTTAGATCTCAAGCTGGATGCTTTAGACTTAAGATCCTTGCCGATGCCACCTGTCCCGCCAGCTGGTTTGCCTTCCACGATTCTTGAAAGCAGGCCTGATATCAATCGCGTAGAGAAAGAATTAACGGCAGCCAATGCAAGAATAGGCGTAGCGACAGCTAATTTTTTTCCAACTATTTCTTTGACGGGTGTCTTTGGTTCTCAGAGCGTAGACTTTAGCGCTTTCTTATCTGGACGCAGTACTGTGTGGTCGGCCAGTATCGGATTACTTCAGCCGATTTTTACAGGTGGGGCATTGCAGGCACGTCTTGATTTTGCGAACGCACAGCAGCAAGAAGTGTTAGGTAACTATGTGAAAGTGATTAGAGGTGCCTTCGGTGAGGTCAGTGACGCGTTGGTGTCTGTGAGACAAACACTCGAAACAGAACAGTTTTTAACGCAACAGGTTCAGGCGGCCACCAAGGCCCAAGAGCTCGCTAGCTTGCGCTACGAAGCTGGATATGTTGATTATCTGAATGTCCTGGAGGCTCAACGCTCTGCGAACGAGGCTAATTTAGCGTTTGTCATCAACCGGTCGCAACGCCTACAAGCGGGAGTAGACCTCTTCAAGGCGCTTGGTGGTGGTTGGACTGTTAGTCCATAATCGCTTATCGAAGTTATAGATAAAAAATTTACGAGGGACATATCCATGAATGAAGCAATAGAAAAACAATACAACCCACGCACAACCGTTACACCGCAAGAGTTAGCTGCCTACACGGATCTTGGCGCACGTGCGAGCGAGGCGGCGCGCGAGAAATTTCAGGGTGTGTTTGACTTGCGCTATGGTTCAGGTCCACTAGAGACGGCTGACTTTTTTTATTGTGGCACACCCAATCAGCCCGTTATGGTGTTTTTTCATGGTGGCTATTGGCGCGCCCGCGATAAAAAAGATTACACCTTTGTGGTGAATGGGATTTTGCCTCTGGGTTGCTCGGTAGTCGTCATGAACTACGATCTGTGTCCTGCCGTAACGGTTGCCCAAATCGTCGATCAAACGCGTCGCGGGTTAGAGTGGGTTGCTCAGCAAGCGGCTGGCTGGAATGTCGATGGCAACAAGATTTTGGTATCTGGACACTCAGCGGGTGCGCACATCATCGCAGCGACTTTGGCTCAGACCGGTGCTGGCTTCCAATTAAAACAGCACGCGATAAAGAAGGCGTATCTCATTAGTGGTGTGTTTGATGTTGAGCCTGTTTTACAAATTACTGTAAATGATGAGGTGCACCTCAAGCCTGCTGATGTCGTTGCCTTGAGTCCAGTTCGGCATCCTTTCTCAGCAAATGTTGATTACGAAGTGGTGGTTGGGGGGGCGGAACCCCGTGACTGGATTGGTGAATCCTCTCGTATGGCCGCACATTTGCAATCGATGGGTTGTAAAGTCGGCTTACACGAATTGCCTGGCTTGAATCATTATTCGGTTTTGCATGAAATGGATAGTCCGGCGGGCTATATTTCTAAGCTAGTGGCTCGTGACCTAAAAACCCTTTAATTTGAATTATGATGTGAGACTGATTTTAGGTAAGCCACGTGGATAACATTGACCAAAATAACGATGCCCCCGACCTTGGTGCCGCAATGCGCATCGAGCTGGGAATGCTTTTGCGTCAAGCGCGACTGAATCAAAAGAAAGAGATTGGTGATGTCGCCAAGCGCCTGATCCTGTCTCCGAGTCAAGTATTGAACCTTGAAGCCGGAACGATGGATTCCTTTCATCATGAGCGCCGGTATGTGCATGCTCTGAAAGGTTATTTGTTTTATCTTGGCCTCAGTCGCGACCTCATTATCAATGACAAATTGCAACAGCTTGAGCTTGCGAGTTTGCAGGCTGTTTCGTCCTCCGCTTCTGGTGTCGCTCGTTTGTATAAGGCAGGTCATGGACCAGCTCCGCTTGATTCGCAAACTCAAAGACAGCGTATTTACGTTGTAGCGGGTAGCGTCGCGGTAATCGCGCTGATAGTGCTCGCAGTGACTCTCGGTGGTCGACTATTTAGTAGCTCTGATGAGCCTGAGAATGCGCAGGCTGCCACTCAGGATGCTGGGAACACCGTCGCAACAGATAGCTCAGTCTCGGCTACACCTCCCCCAGTTTTAGTGACAACTCCACCGCCGCCGGAAGTGAAAGTGGCGGAGCCTGTGACACCGATAGCAGTTGCGACAGCGCCTCCTGTGGCGCCGGCGGCTCCTGCGGTAGCCGAGGCTCCAAAGGCGGGGGGCGTGGCTGATCCATTTGCCAACTTGAAGAGCACAACACTGCGTATTGTTTTTGTCGGAGAATGTTGGGCATCACTCATCACCACTGACGGCCGGCGCAATGAGCGTATTTTTCAGCCGGGCCAGTCCATCGACGTCGAACTGGATCGCGTCGCCTCACTGATTATCGGCAATAGCCCTGCAGTCAGACTTCAGGTTGGCTCAACGCCACTTGATCTGTCTAAGAGCGGTGCACTGACCGGAAACGTGGCCCGACTAAACCAAGCGATATTGCAAAAGTTGGTAAAACTTTAAAGTAGCACTCGCTATTTAAGGATATCAATCAAGTTCGAGAAACCATCGGTCCACGGCCTGAAGCCGGGGCGAGGTGTCAGCTTCGTGCCACCTTGCAGCTCTTTCGGTAGATTGGCTGCGCGCTCGGGTGACATCAAGAGCACCCAAGTCGTATGACGACAAAAAGGCTCAGGTGGATTTTTTGGAATGCTATACAGCATGGCGACTTTGCCGTAATGCTGAGCAATCGCAGCCATTACCGGTTGCAGATCCAGGTACTGATTTGTGATGTGGACTGCGAGAATCCCGTCTGACTTCATATGACCAAGGTAGATTTTCATCGCCTCGAGTGTCAGTAGGTGTGTCGGGATGGAGTCACCAGAGAACGCGTCCATCGCGAGCAGATCAAAATCTTGTTTCGGTTCACGTTCCAACATTAAACGGCCGTCACCCAAAACTGAAACCATCTTGGCGGGGCTATCACTGAGGTATGTAAACTCGGTGCGGGCGACATCGACGACTTGGTCGTTGATTTCGTACATGCGCATCTCATTACCGGCACGCCCATAGGTGGCGAGTGTGCCAACACCAAGGCCAACAATGCCAATTTTTTGTGACTGTGCTGTGCTCAGGCTATTGAGCGCGAGGCCAATGCCAGACTGGGGGCAGTAGTAAGCGGTTGGTTTGCGACGTAAATTTTCATCAAGATATTGTTCGCCGTGAATAATATTTCCATGACGCATGACGCGCTTGATGCCATGTACGGTTGGTACGTCTTCTACACGCAATTGGCTGTAGAAGTTGCGCATCACTACCCGGTATCCGTTTACGTACTCAAGCGATAAGTAAACTAGGCGAGCGCTATAGAGAACCAAGGCGATCGCGATTGCAATGCGTAATGCCTTTGAGCTTTCTTTCCATATAACGATTGTGATCAATGCTGCGCAGAGAAACAGACCGATGGGCAGCTCAAAGTAGGCGTTAAAAATTGTGGGCGCAATCAGCCCAACAAAGGTTCCGCCCAGCGCACCTCCCACAGAAAGCATGAGATAGAAAAGTGTTAGGTGGCGCACTGGTGGCTTTCTGCGAACGAGCTCGCCGTGGCAAACCATGCAGAACACGAACAGTGAAAGGGATAGGAGCGTTACCATGGCAGGAATGCCTTGCCCATGGGTGAGTACATAGTCGACTGTGAGTAGCGCAATAGGCAATGCAATCAGGAATGCTGAGCGGACGTAGTAGCGAGGTGCATCAAAACAAAGAATGAAACTCAGCAAATAAATACTGAGTGGCAATACCCAAAGAAATGGTACCGGTGCAACATCGTTGGTCAACTGATGCGTTAGGGTCAAAAGCAAAATTGATGCTGTTGCAGCCAGACCAACCCAAAGTAAACATTCGGTCAGAGCGGGGCGCGCAGCGGTCGATGTTTCAGCCTGCTTGTGTTCTTGTGGTCTAGCGTGACTCTTCCAAACAATAATGCCAGTAAAGAGTGCCCCGAGAGTAAATGCCGCATAGCCGATAGACCACATATTTGCTTGATGTTGAACGGCAAAAAATGGCTCAATCACAACTGGATATGACAGAAGCGCCAGCATCGAGGCTAGGTTTGAGAGTGCGTACAAGCGGTACGGTTTGATCTCTGCGCCGGGCTTTGTGAATGCCAAGGCATACCAGGCCTGCATCAGAGGGCCTGTTGTTGACAGCATGAGGTAAGGAGCACCAACTGCGATGGCGAGTACGACAAACACTGCCCAACTCGGGTCAGTCAGTGCGTCACCCTTCCAAGAGGGGTCTGCAGCAACCGGTAGCATGAGTAAGCTGAGTGCGAGCAGGCTCACATGAACAATTACTTGTTTGTGCGGTGACAGCTTTTCGTGCAACCAATGCACATAGGCATAGCCGAGCAAGAGTTCCGCCTGGAAAAAGACCATGCAGACGCTCCATACCGATGAGGAGCCCCCAAACCAGGGCAGAATCATTTTGGCGACTATCGGTTGAATCTGAAATAGCAGGAAGGCAGAGAGAAAAACGGTGCTTGAAAAAATCAACATGCTTAGTACATCCCAATTATTATTTTGAGGGGGTTGTAGGAAGTGAACGTCATTCTATTTTTTGCTTTCTGGCGAAAGCTCTGGTTTAAGGTCTTTATATCCGTCCCAGCCACCGCCGAGCGCCTTAACGAGTGCAATGTTTGCTAAAAACTGCCCACCATGCATCTGCCACTTGATACGCTGTGCAGTGAGCTGATTTTGCTGGATTAAGGCGAGCGTTTGTGCGGTGTCTAAGCCTTCACGGTAACGAATCGCACTGATTTGGTAGGCTTTGTTGAGGTTGCGTACTGCTTCATCTTGCTTGCTGCGCGCACGCTCTAGTTGTTGCACACTGCTCATTGCGTCCTGCGTCTCCTGAATCGCAACGGTGATCGTTTGGCGGTAGCTCGCTGCTGTCGCGCGATAGCCGGCTTGAGCGAAGCGGTAGTTTGCGCTTGTACGTCCGCCGTCAAACAGAGTTTGGGTGGCCGTCAGGCCAATCGACCAAACAATGGAGGGCACGCTCAGTAGGTTCGCAAGGTTTGTCGAGTCTGTCCCAAAAAATGCTGGCGCAATCAAAAGGGATGGGAAAAATGCAGCCTTTGCAACGCCCACTTGGGCATTTGCTGCTGCCATGGCCCGTTCTGCTGCTGCGACATCAGGTCGACGCTCGAGTAACGAAGAGGGTAGGCTGACAGGAAACGCGGGCGGGTGATCTGGCAGGCGACCGGGTGCAAGCGAGAACAGGGCCGC
>JBEDEU010000105.1:0-7245 GCA_041175585.1 Pseudomonadota bacterium
GCGTCGCGCCAACCAACCGTCGAACCAATCAGTCAAGGCTGCAATAATAAAAGCAAAGCAAGCCCAGGTATCGCGGGCAGCAACGCTTAGCCAAGACTCAGGTAAATAGAACAATCCCACGACGAGCGGGATCATCGCAATACGCAACCAAGTCAGGAAAATGGGTAAATTGAAAGGCATAACGCTATGCTAACCCAACTAACGCAGGGCAAAGTAAATACGCTCAGCTAATTCAGGTGAAATCCCATCGACAGAACCAAGATCTTCAATGCTGGCGTTCGCCACCCCGCTAAAGCCACCAAAACGTGCCAATAATCTCTGGCGTCGCTTGGCGCCGATTCCATCGATATCCTCTAGTCTCGAGACGTTCCGGGCTTTCGCGCGTTTGGCACGCATGCCCGTAATCGCAAAGCGATGCGCCTCGTCACGAATCTGGGCAATCAGCATCAACGCAGCCGAGGTTTCACCCAGCACTAACGCTTCCCTATCATCCGCAAAAAGAAGTGTCTCGAGACCGACCTTACGGTGATCGCCCTTGGCAACACCAACCAGCACTTCAATCGACAAGCCAAGCTCGACAAAAACCTGACGGGCGATCTCAACCTGGCCCTTTCCGCCATCAATCAGCACTAAGCCTGGCATAACCGCTTCGCCATCAGCGACCTTACCAAATCTTCGGGTTAGCACTTGACGCATGGCGGCGTAGTCGTCTCCGGGAGTGATTCCGGCGATGTTATAGCGACGATACATCGAGGGCTGCATCGCATGATGGGCGTACACAACGCAGGAAGCCTGTGTGGCCTCCCCTGCAGTATGACTGATATCAAAGCATTCGATATGGAGGGCCTCTAGCGCCATCGGATCGGTATCTAGATCCAGCGCTTCCGCCAATGCCAACGTACGCGCACTGCGGGCACCGGATTCCGACAAGGCATTCGCCAGCGCCATTTCCGCGTTGCGTAATGCCTGCTCTAACCAAGCTCGACGCATACCTTGCGGCCGACTTAAAAAGCGCGACTTTGTCGCCCGAGACTCGGCAAGCAAATCGATCAATGCGGGATCAGGCAAAACATGGGAACCAACGACCGTAGCCGGCAAAGGATGATCGATATAGTGTTGCGCGATGAACACTTCCAGCACGTCGGATAATGAATCTCCGTCGGTATGCGTCGGGAAAAAAGCACGATCTCCCAAATGACGGCCACCACGCACCATCGCAAGGTTGACACAGACGCGTCCTCCTGAAGCCACAATCGCGATGATATCGGTATCGCCATGATCGGTGTCTTCCATCGTTTGCTGATGCAACACTTTAGCGAGCGCACCCATTTGATCTCGCAACAAGGCGGCCTGTTCGAACTCCAATGCGGCGGACGCTGCTTGCATACGCTGCTCAATATCGCCCATAATTTCTTGCGTCTCGCCACCTAAAAAACGAGCGGCACGCTCAGCATCTTGGCTGTAACGCTCGGGACTAATCTCATTGACGCACGGCGCAGAGCAGCGACCAATCTGATGCAATAGGCAGGGACGGGAGCGATTCGCAAAAACCGTATCCTCACAGGTGCGTAACCGAAATACTTTTTGTAGTATTTGTATAGTCTCGCGCACCGCCCACGCATTTGGATAGGGTCCAAAAAACTGGCCCTTCTTTTGTGTTGAGCCTCGGTAATACGCAATACGTGGGGACGCATGCCCCGAGAGCATCAGATAGGGGTAGGACTTATCGTCGCGAAACAAAATGTTGTAGCGTGGGCGAAGCGTCTTGATCAGATTATTCTCAAGAATCAGCGCCTCAGCCTCTGAGCGTGTGACCGTGACTTCAATGCGCACAACGCGCGCCACCATATGGCCAATGCGGGGACTCGACGGAGTCTTCTGAAAATACGACGACACACGCTTCTTTAAATCACGCGCCTTACCTACATACAGTACCTCGTCGGACGCATCGATGTGGCGATACACGCCGGGCAAATGCGGCAGTTTCGCCAAATAGGCCTTGATATCGAAGGTACTAGATTCAGCTTCGCTCATTGAGTGCGCGCACCGAAGCAAGCGCCTGTTGGTAGGCGGGTAAACGCTGCAGTGACCTCCAGTCGGGCGCAAGCGAGGCAGACATCAAGCGTTGAATGCGCGCAACAGAAACCGCTTTCGATTTCCAACGCAATCGGCTGATTAACTCATCAGCCAGATCCGGACGATTACACACTAATGCCATGTCGCATCCTGCCTGCAAAGCGGCCTGAGCACGAGCGAGAATATCTCCAGCGACAGAAGCGCCTTCCATGGTGAGATCATCGGAAAAGACCACGCCATCGTAATTAAGTTTGGTGCGCAAAATCTCCTGAATCCATTTCGCAGAGAACCCTGCTGGCTTGCTATCTACCTTGGTGTAAATCACGTGTGCTGGCATTACCGAGGAAATTACTTGGTCGCCCAACCAATCATAGGGTGCTGCGTCCTCGTCCATAATCTGCTTGAGCGAACGATGATCGAGAGGGATTTCATGGTGCGAATCTGCAGCGACGGCTCCGTGTCCTGGGAAATGCTTACCGCAGGACGACATGCCAGCAAACGACAAACCTTGCGCGAGTGCTCTGGCAAGCATGGCCACCACGCGTGGGTCACGATGAAAGGAGCGATCGCCAATCACCCCACTTTCGCCATAGTCCAGATCCAGCACGGGAGTGAAGCTTAAGTCGACCCCACACGCGCGTAATTCAGACGCCAACACATATCCAACATCCGTCGCACTACGCATCGCAACAAGAGGCTTCGTCATCCAAAGCTCACCAAGCTTGCGCATTGATGGGAGTGTCGTAAAACCGTCGGTACGAAAGCGCTGCACTCGACCACCCTCATGGTCTACCGCAATCAGTAAAGCTGGACTGCGCAGGGCATGAATGCTGCGCGTCAGCGCCGTAAGCTGCGCACGATCTTTATAGTTACGAGCAAAAAGAATAACGCCCCCGACCAAGGGATCTTGCAAACGTTTTTTCTCGGCTGCCGTCAGCGTATAACCTTGTACGTCTATCATTAGAGGGCCAAGGCTTGAGGCATTGGAGCGCTGGATCGGTTTGATGGTCATCAGAAAATAGCCTTTCAATAAAGATCAATCTAGAGAGGATGTCGCACTAACTGCGAGATTCAACAACAACGTACGCTGCGCCATATTCGGACTCATCCGTCAATGAGACATGCGCTGCACCGAACCGCTCAGCGTACCAGCTTGCCAACGGCTCGGCCAACACAACAACTGGCCTTCCTCCGGCGGCGTTGAGCGTTTGCATACGCGTCCACCACATTGGGCTGCGCATACCTAGCCCAACCGCTTTGGAGAAAGCCTCTTTGGCTGCAAAGCGTGTCGCGAGGTAACGCACGCCCCGCAAGCGATCGCGTGCAGCACGCGCTTTAAAAACACGCAGCTCATCAACGCCGAGTATTTTTTGGGGGAACCGCTCGGGATGTCTTAGCCAGGCCTGCTCAATGCGAGCCATCTTGACTAAGTCCGTTCCGATACCTGCAATCGCAGACACAAGGGCTCCTGATTAACGTGGAGAGGCTTGAACCGACCCGGCACGTTGGGCCTGCAGATAGGCTTGCACCATACGCGCTTTGAAATTACGGATGGTGGGCTCCCAACCATCGAATACCGCTTGCGCGACGATCGCGTGACCAATATTCAACTCTGCGAGCCCTGGCATGCCTGCCACCGCATCGACATTACCAAGGTGCAGTCCATGCCCGGCATTTACACGCAACCCGAGCTTGACTGCAACGCTAATCGCCTGACGAAGACGAGATAACTCATGTTCGATCGCTGCCGCATCGGGGGCTTCAGCATACGCACCAGTATGGAGTTCAATCACACTGGCACCCGCATCAACGGCTGCTCGTATTTGCGCAGGCTCCGGATCAATAAAGAGCGACACGCGAATCCCATTTGACTGCAGTTGATCAACCGCCGCCTTAACTGCAACGTGCCCCGTTACGACATCCAGACCTCCCTCTGTGGTGAGCTCGGTACGCTTTTCAGGGACAAGGCACACATCCTGCGGCAGAACTTTGCACGCGATGGCTAACATCTCGGGCGTGATTGCACACTCAAGATTCATGCGCGTACGCAGCAAAGGCCGCAGAGCGAAGACATCCGCATCTTGTATGTGACGGCGATCTTCGCGCAGATGTAACGTAATTAAGTCAGCACCGGCCTCCTCGGCGCGCAACGCGGCCGCGATAGGATCGGGGTAAGCAGTGTGTCGCTGCTGACGCAAGGTTGCTACGTGATCAATATTGACGCCCAAATCAATCATGGTTTCTTTCGTTCCTTACACTGCGGTGATCCAGAGTGGATCTAGCCGATTATCTTGTTTGCAGATTATCACGCTCAAGACTACTTCAACACTTGACTTGCACTCTTCAACAGCGCATCAGACAAAACAACTCCTTGCCGCTGCGCCGCCTGTGCGTTCAAGTAAACCGGCGGTTTTTGCATGACCTCAATGGGTATAGCGCCAGGCTTAGCGCCGCGCAAGACACGCAACGTCATTCGCCCTGCTGCCAGGCCCAAATCTCGCCCGGTAATATCCACCGCGGCAACCGCACCTTGTTTAACTTGTGCGACATCCGAAGCCAGCAAAGGGGTCCGTGTCTGGCTCGCAGTCGCTACTAGCTGGGGGTAGGCCTTAAGTACAGTCGCATCGGCCAACGTATAAATCAAATCAACCTTACCAACCATGCTGCGGGCTGCTGACGCCACATCGACAGGTCGATTTGCCGTTGCCTCAAGCATCACTAAACCCGCCTCACCCAAGAGGGTTTGAAACTCACGCACCTGAGCCACCGAGACGGCATCCGTCGCGTTGTAGATCACACCAACTCGTTTAGCCGCAGGCACTACTTGCCGGATCAATGGCACCCTTCGACTGAGCGCGAGCGCATCGGAGACGCCGGTGATGTTGGTCCCGGAAGCCCCTAGACCTGAAACTAAACCTGCCTCAACAGGATCAGTCACACCCACAAAAATGATTGGCATGGTTGTTGTATGTGCAGCAGCTGCTTGGGCATTGGGTTGCGACAGTGCCAGAATGACATCAGGCTTGCCACGGATAAGCTCAAGCACCTGCTTGGAGGCCGTTTCAGGACTCCCTTGTGCATTGGCGGTCTGCACTTTGTACTGGCGCCCTTCTTGCAAGCCGGCAGCCCTGAGCACCTCGCGGATACCGGCACGGATCTCATCGGATTCCTCGCTCTCTTCAAGCGTCAGTATCACCAAAGACTTCGTTTGCGCAAAAGCTTCTGACGAAAAAAGCACGAACCCCAAACATAGCATCAAGCTTGCCGTGTATTGCGCCAGAAAATTCAAACTCATTCTCATTCAAATCGCCAGAACGCCGTCTTGCAACCGGCCCATCATCGAGCGCACCCATTTCTTGGCCGGTAGCCCGTACTTTGATTCGACATACTCCGCGCGAGCCAGCAATTGTTCAACCCCCACCTGTATAGGCGGCCCCTTGAACGCAAGCACAACTTGATTACCGGCATCGATTTGTGGAAGGGTCAAAATTCGGCCATCAAAAGCATGACTGATATTACGAATATTGCGTGCAAAACTCGCGTGGGCTCCAAACAAATTTACGCTCATGACACCAATATCTGCCAGCGCAGCGCGGCAACCTTGGTAGAAAACCAAGGAGTCCAGAACGGGGCCTTGCGCCTCACCATCATAAATGTCCACCATTAAGGCACTACAAAGCCCCCAATTCTTGCTCGACTCAACCCACTTACCAGCGTCCTGATGTTCGATCGTCAGACGCGCAGGCCTAGGGAGCTTGAAATACATCTCACAAGCCGAGGTCACAAGCGGGTTATGTTCGACAACGGTTAACGGATAAGAGGTATGTTTAAGGCAGAATCTGACCATGGAGCCCGCCCCCAACCCGAAAAGCCCCAAGGTTTGTTGCCGGGCAGGTTCAAGAAAGACGAGCCACGCCATCATTTGTGCGGTGTACTCCAACACAAACTCGGCGGGTCTATCTACCCACATCGCGCCCTGCACCCACTCTGTACCAAAGTGGAGGTATCGGACACCACCACTCTCAGAAATAGTGGGGATTTCATGCCTCACAGACAACACATTCTCCCAAGGCTTTGTTTAAAAAGACATTTTTTGTCTAATCTTCAACAGAAGAATAGCATTGTCGCGTTGCAAAACTTCCTCATCCCCTGTAGAATCGTGGGCTTGACTCAGGATACGTGGCTGAAACTCTCGGCTGGCGACCCGCCCAAACCTAAGGACTTCCAATGAAAGATGGCATCCACCCAGAATACCGCGACGTTGTGTTCGTCGACCTGCAGACTGGTAACAAGTTTGTGACACGCTCGACGCTGAACAGCCGTGAAACCATCGAACTCGATGGCAAGACCTACCCGCTTTTTAAGTGCGACGTAACCTCTGAATCGCACCCTTTCTACACTGGCGCGCAAACGCGTATCGTTGAGACTGGTCGTGTTGAGAAGTTCCGTGCTCGTTTCGCACGTACAAGTGGCACTAAAAAGGCCTCCGCCTGATTTGATCAGTCCAGATCATCTCGCGCGAATCGAGGCAGCCATTGGCTGCCTTTTTTTATCTCCACCTTGGTCTTTAAGCACAGGTCATCGTTAAAGCGTGTCACCTCTGAGCCAATCCACCCCCGCACGAATGACTGCCACGGCTACGCTCAAGCTGCCGAGGCTGGTTCTGTTCGCGTTGGCGGCGGCTTACATCATCGCGGGGTTGTTCGGTCGAGACCCTTGGAAGACCGATGATGTACTGAACCTCGCCACAATGCTCTCAGCGCTGCGTGGCGACGGATCTGGATGGCTCGTGCCACACGTTGGCGCGCTAGACCTCCCTCAAGATGGACCACTCGTCACTTGGGTTGGCGCACTCTTTATATACGTCTTGGGCCCCTGGCTCGGTGAAATCGCCGCTTCACGCTTTGTGAACGTCCTGTGGTTCAGCCTGACGATGATTTCAATCTGGTATGGCACCTATTTACTTGGGCGCCGAACAGAGGCGCAACCGCTGGCCCTACCCTTTGGTGGTGAGCCCACCGTCAAGGACTACGGAAGACTGCTCGCAGATACAGCCACACTGTTGTGGCTCGCCACGATCGGTATCTTGCAGCGTTTGCATGAAACCTCCGTCGTTCCCGCCAATGTCGCGTTCCAGGCGTTCGCGTTCTACTCTCTGGCACGTATGCT
>JBEDEU010000106.1:0-7240 GCA_041175585.1 Pseudomonadota bacterium
TAGGTTGTAGGTCACGTTGCCTGTATCCAGATTAGGCGTGATCAACAAATTCGCTGTGCCTCTCAAGGTGCTGTCCGGATAGCTGGCCATGCGGATGCTTTCAGACAACGCAGAGTCAGCATGCATCTCGCCATCGACCTCAAGTGATGGTGCCCGCTCAGTGATCATCTGGCGTGCATGGGCCATCTTGCGTGACGAGTCTGTTGGTCTGCTACCAAAGTTAGAGTGGGACAGCAGGGCGACCTTTGGCACGATCCCGAATCGACGCACTTCAGCCGCAGCCTGAATCGTCATGTCTGCAACTTGCTCGGCAGTTGGATTCTCGTTGACATGCGTGTCGCAGATAAACAAGGTCTGATCCGGCAGCATCAATACGTTCATTGTGGCAAAGGTAGATGCGCCTGGCTGCATACCAATGACGTCCTCAACGTACTTCAGTTGGTTGTCGAAGCGGCTGGTTATGCCGCAGATGACTGCATCTGCATCACCGCGCTTGAGCAACAACACGGCAATCAAGGTGTTGTGCTTGCGAACCATCGCTTTGGCAATAGTTGGAGTGATCCCGTCACGCCCTTTGAGTCGGTAGTACTCGGTCCAAGATTCGGTAAAGCGCACGTCGTCTTCTGGATCCACGATCTCGATATTCTTGCCGGCCTCAAGACGCAGACCCATTTTCTGAATCCGCATATTGATCACGGAAGGGCGACCGATCAGGATTGGATAGGCGATCTTTTCGTCTGATACCGTTTGAGCGGCGCGCAGTACGCGCTCATCTTCACCATCGGCGTACACCACGCGTTTTGGTGCGCGCTTGGCCTGCGTAAAGAGCGGGCTCATCAGCTGACCTGAGTGGTAGACCATCGAAAGCAGCTTTTGCTTGTAGGCCTCCATGTCCTTGATCGGACGACGTGCAACGCCCGAGTCTGCAGCGGCTTGCGCGACCGCTGGAGCGATTTGTACGATCAGTCTTGGATCAAATGGTTTTGGAATGATGTAGTCGGGACCGAAGGTCAGGTCTTGTCCTGCGTAGGCTTGCGCGACCTCGTCACTTTGTTCTGCTTCGGCGAGCTCAGCGATTGCTTTGACGCAAGCGAGTTTCATCTCTTCGGTGATGCGGCTTGCACCCGCGTCGAGCGCGCCACGGAAGATGAAGGGGAAGCAAAGTACGTTGTTGACCTGGTTGGGGTAGTCAGAGCGGCCTGTTGCGATGATGCAGTCTGGGCGCGCAGCCTTTGCGATTTCAGGGCGGATCTCGGGCTCAGGGTTAGCAAGCGCCAAAATCAATGGCTGCGTCCCCATGCTTTTGACCATCTCTGCATTGACGACACCTGCGGCAGAGCAGCCCAGGAAGACGTCCGCACCAACCATTGCGTCGGCCAGCGTACGCAATGAGGTTTTCTGTGCGTAACGCTTTTTGTTTTCTTCCATGTCGGCTTCGCGGCCTTCCCAGATTACTCCGCGCGAGTCGCACACAAAAATGTTGTTCTTGGAAATGCCTAAATGCACAAGCAAATCGAGGCAGGCAATGGCCGCAGCTCCAGCACCCGACACCACCAGCTTGACCTGGTCCATGCGTTTGCCGACAACCTTTAGGCCGTTCATGATGGCTGCAGAGGAAATAATTGCGGTTCCGTGCTGGTCATCATGGAAGACCGGTATCTTCATGCGCTCGCGCAACTTGCGTTCGATGTAGAAACATTCCGGCGCCTTGATGTCCTCAAGGTTGATTCCGCCTAGCGTGGGCTCGAGCGCAGCAATGATGTCCACGAGCTTGTCGGGATCGGTTTCAGCGAGTTCGATGTCAAAAACATCGATGCCTGCGAACTTCTTGAATAGGCACCCTTTACCTTCCATCACGGGTTTCGCCGCGAGGGGACCGATATTCCCTAAGCCAAGCACCGCAGTGCCATTTGTGACAACTGCAACCAAGTTTGAACGTGACGTATATTTTGCAGCCGCCTCATCACCGTCTGCATGAATTGCCATGCATGCTGCGGCAACACCTGGCGAGTAGGCCAGGGACAAATCATCTTGATTCGCCAAGGGCTTCGTGGGCGTAACGGAGATTTTGCCGGGGGTGGGGTAGGCGTGGTAGTCCAGCGCAAGTTTGGAGAGGTTTTCGTCCATGATTCACTTTGGTTATGTTGTGTTAGACAGCTCCACGTAAGCTTACTGCCAAGAATCACTGGAAGCATCACGTTGTGGACTCTTTCGATTTTGCACTGCAACATGAGCGCAGAAAGACTTCAGCAAATATAAGGGCTTAGGGGTATACTCTCGTGCCGGCTCTTAAGGCTCCTATAACCGCCTTCTGCCCCGCTATCCGCCCATCGGTTTGGCCGAAAAACGGAAGGTATTCCTGCATCGTAACGAGTGAAGCACTCGAATAGGTGAAGCGCTAAATGTCATCAGAACTTGAATCACTACAGAACTCTTATCTCTTTGGCGGCAATGCGCCGTATGTAGAAGAACTCTACGAGGCCTACCTGGACAACCCAGGCTCGGTTCCAGATAACTGGCGAAACTATTTCGATCAGTTGCAGCATATGCCTGCAACCGATGGTCAAGAAGCCACGCGCGATCAAGCGCACGCCCCAATCATTGAATCCTTTGCCTTGCGCGCTAAAGCGAATGCATTTGTGCAGCGTGGGCAAGAGCCTGATCTTGCCGTTGCAATGAAACAAGTGCACGTGCAGTCACTGATTGCTGCGTACCGCTCCTTGGGTTCGCGCTGGGCAGATCTGGATCCGCTCAAGCGTCAAGATCGCCCGGGCATCCCCGAGCTTGATCCAGCGTTTTACGGATTGACCGAAGCCGATCTAGATCAAGTGTTCTCGGCCACGAATACCTATTTCAGCAAAGCAACGACGATGACGTTGCGAGACATCATCAAGGCACTAAAAGATACGTACTGCCGCTCGATTGGTGCTGAATTCATGCATGCCTCTGACCCTGCCGTGAAACGCTGGGTACAAGAGCGCTTAGAGTCCTCACTCAGTGCACCGACCGTCACGCCTGACCGCAAAAAACATATCTTGCAGCAGTTGACCGAGGCCGAAGGCCTTGAGCGCTATCTCCACACAAAATACGTCGGACAAAAGCGTTTCTCTCTCGAAGGCGGTGAGAGCTTTATCGCTTCGATGGACGAGCTTGTAAACCATGCTGGTGAATCTGGCGTGCAAGAAATCGTCGTGGGTATGGCACACCGCGGTCGCCTGAACATGCTTGTGAACATCATGGGCAAGATGCCTGGTGATTTGTTCGCCGAGTTTGAAGGCCATCACGCTGAAGGACTGACCGACGGCGATGTGAAATACCACAACGGCTTCTCGAGCGACTTGTCTACGCGTGGCGGCCCCATGCACTTGTCGTTGGCGTTTAACCCTTCACACCTCGAGATCGTGAACCCTGTCGTAGAAGGCAGCGTGCGCGCACGTCAAGAGCGTCGCGGTGCCGATGGCTACAAACAAGTATTGCCAGTGTTGGTCCATGGTGACGCGGCATTCGCAGGCCAAGGTGTTGTAATGGAAACCTTGAACCTTGCTGAAACACGTGGCTACGGTACGGGCGGCACGGTGCATCTGGTGATCAACAACCAGATCGGTTTCACAACCTCCGACCCACGTGACACACGCTCGACAATCTATTGCACAGACGTTTCAAAAATGATCGAAGCGCCTGTGTTCCACGTGAACGGCGATGATCCTGAAGCAGTCGTTTTTGCAACGCGTTTAGCGCTCGACTTCCGCATGCAGTTCGGTCGCGATGTCGTGGTTGATATTGTTTGCTTCCGCAAGCTTGGCCACAACGAACAAGACACGCCATCTCTCACACAGCCACTGATGTACAAACGCATTGGTGCGCATCCTGGCACCCGTCAGTTCTATTCAGACAAACTGACTGCGCAAGGTGTGTTGCAGGCAGGCGAGGGCGATCAGCTCGTGAAGGACTATCGTCGTTATATGGAAGACGGTCGTCGCACGATCGAGCCCGTGTTGACGAACTACAAGAGCAAGTATGCAATTGACTGGACACCTTACCTGAGTGCCAAGTGGACGGACCAGGCGGATACAGCAGTGCCTGCTGCTGAACTTAAGCGTATCGGTGAAAAGCTCACAACAGTGCCTGAGGGTTTCACCCCGCACTCCTTGGTCAACAAGCTCTTGAATGATCGTCGTGCCATGGCGCGCGGTGAACAGAATCTTGACTGGGGTATGGGTGAGCACCTCGCGTTTGCCACCCTCGTGGCTTCCGGTTATGCCGTACGTATTACGGGCCAAGACTCCGGTCGCGGCACCTTCACTCACCGTCACGCAGTGCTGCACGATCAGAATCGTGAGCGCTGGAATGATGGCACCTATATTCCTTTGCAAAACGTAAGCGAAGGACAGGCACCATTCACCGTGATCGATTCGGTCTTGTCTGAAGAGGCGGTGTTGGGCTTTGAGTACGGTTATTCGTGCGCAGATCCAAATACCTTGACGATCTGGGAAGCACAGTTCGGCGACTTCGTGAACGGCGCTCAAGTTGTGATCGACCAGTTCATCGTGTCCGGCGAAGCAAAGTGGGGCCGCCAGTCTGGTCTTACGATGATGTTGCCACACGGTTATGAAGGTCAGGGCCCAGAGCACTCATCGGCGCGTATCGAGCGTTTCTTGCAGCTTTGCGCAGACAACAACATTCAGGTCGTTCAACCAACCTCCGCTGCGCAGATTTTCCACCTGCTGCGACGTCAGATGGTGCGTCAGTTCCGCAAGCCTTTGGTTATTTTGACGCCCAAGTCGCTGTTGCGTAACAAAGACGCGGGTTCGCCAATGTCTGAGTTGTCGAGCGGTCGTTTCCGTCCGATCATTGGCGAAGTCGATGAGAAGATCAATCCCGCTTCAGTCAAGCGTGTATTGGTTTGCTCGGGTAAGGTTTACTACGATCTGGTCAATGCGCGTAAAGAGCGCAAGGACAACACAGTTGCGATCGTTCGTGCTGAGCAGTTATACCCGTTCGCTCACAAAACGTTTGAGGCTGAGCTGCGTAAATATCCAAAGGCCACCGAAGTTGTGTGGGTCCAGGATGAGCCGCAGAACCAGGGTTCATGGTTCTACGTGCAGCATCACCTCTACCAAAATATGTCGAGCGGTCAAAAACTCGGTTATGCGGGACGCGCGGCTTCGGCTTCGCCTGCTGTCGGTTATTTGGCCAAGCACCTTGAACAACAGAAGGCGCTGATTGAACAAGCCTTCGGTAAGTTCAAGTCCTTCATGCTGACCAAATAATCTTAATAATCGAATCTATCCAATTACGGAAAAAATATAATGGCAATCACAGACGTCGTTGTTCCTCAGTTATCTGAATCGGTGTCCGAAGCGACGCTGCTCACCTGGAAAAAGCAACCTGGCCAAGCCGTTCAGGCAGACGAAATCCTGATCGAAGTTGAAACGGATAAAGTCGTGCTTGAAGTTCCTGCGCCCGCTTCAGGCGTATTGTCTGAAATCGTGAAGGCAGATGGCAGCCTTGTCACCTCAGGCGAAGTTCTGGCACGCATTGACACGGAAGGCAAAGCAGCTGCTGCTCCCGCAGCTGCTGCGCCGGCAGCGGCTCCTGCTGCAGCGCCTGCCGCAGCGCCAGCACCTGCAGCCGCCTCGGGCGCAATTGCCTCGCCTGCCGCTTCAAAAATTCTGGCTGACAAAGGTGTGTCAGCAGCGTCGGTTGCTGGTACGGGTCGTGACGGCCGCATCACCAAAGGTGATGCGCTCGGTGCATCGACAGCACCTGCTGCGCCAGCTGCGAAAGCTGCACCGTTGGCAAACCCAAGTGTGCCCATGACACAGTCATTGGATGGTCGTCCAGAGCAACGCGTGCCAATGAGCCGTTTGCGTGCCCGGGTCGCAGAGCGTTTGCTGCAATCGCAACAAGACAACGCAATCTTGACGACGTTCAACGAAGTCAACATGCAAGGCGTGATTGATCTGCGCAATCTGTACAAAGATAAGTTCGAAAAAGAACACGGTGTGAAGCTTGGCTTCATGTCGTTCTTTGTTAAAGCTGCTGTTGCTGCATTGAAGCGCTATCCAGTGTTGAATGCATCCGTTGATGGCAAAGACATCATTTATCACGGCTACTTCGACATCGGTATCGCCGTAGGAAGCCCGCGTGGTTTGGTGGTGCCGATTCTGCGCAATGCTGATCAACTGTCGATCGCCGAGATTGAAAAGACAATCGCTGACTTCGGTAAGCGTGCTGGTGAAGGGAAGTTGGGCATTGAAGAAATGACTGGCGGTACTTTCTCGATCTCGAACGGCGGCGTATTCGGCTCGATGCTGTCGACCCCGATTATCAACCCACCGCAGTCGGCTATTTTGGGTGTGCATGCAACGAAAGAGCGTGCCGTGGTTGAGAAGGGTCAGATTGTGATTCGTCCAATCAACTATTTGGCAATGTCCTACGATCATCGCATCATTGACGGCCGCGAAGCTGTGCTGGGTCTGGTCGCAATGAAAGAAGCGCTCGAAGATCCACAGCGTTTGCTGCTCGAAATCTAAGCTTGGAATATTTATGTCTTCAAATCAATTTGATGTAGTCGTTATTGGCGCAGGACCTGGCGGCTATATCGCCGCGATCCGCGCAGCGCAGCTCGGTATGTCGGTCGCATGTATCGATGCATGGCAAAACGGTAACGGCGGTCCTGCTCCTGGCGGCACCTGCACGAACGTTGGTTGTATTCCTTCCAAAGCATTGTTGCAGTCGTCTGAGCACTTTGAACAGGCGAACCACCATTTTGCTGAGCACGGCATCGAAGTCAAAGGTGTGTCGCTCAAGCTCGACAAAATGGTTGGTCGCAAAAATGATGTCGTGAAGCAAAACAACGACGGTATTTTGTATTTGTTCAAAAAGAACAAAGTCACTTTCTTCCATGGCAAAGGCGCTTTCGCTGGTCAGGTCGATGGTGGCTGGGCAATCAAAGTGTCAGGCACGACGACCGCTGACATCGTTGGTAAGCATGTGGTGATCGCGACGGGCTCGTCTGCGCGTGAATTGCCAGGTCTGCCTTTTGATGAACAACAGATTCTGTCTAACGACGGTGCATTGAATATCGGTGCCGTACCCAAGAAGCTCGGCGTAATCGGTGCTGGCGTGATTGGCCTGGAAATGGGTAGCGTCTGGCGTCGTCTCGGTGCCGAAGTGACCGTGCTCGAAGCCATGCCAGAGTTTCTAGCAGCAGTGGATACGCAAGTCGCAAAAGAAG
>JBEDEU010000107.1:0-7218 GCA_041175585.1 Pseudomonadota bacterium
CACCTGGTGTACCGTAAGCCAAGGAGCCTGGTTTCGCTTTCGCTAGAGCAACGAGCTCTTGTAGATTCTTGGCAGGCACACTGGGGTTGACGGTAAGAATGCCGGGCATCAAAGCCAGCATTGCCAGAGGAATAAAGTCCTTTTTTGTATCGTATGGCAGGCTCTTGGTAATGTGGGGGTTGATGGCGTGCGCACTAATGAATAGACCGATTGTGTTGCCATCAGGCGCTGCCCTAGCAACCTCACGGGTCGCAATGGTGCTGTTCGCACCTGGTTTATTCACCACGAGTACGGGCTGTCCGAGTGCTTTAGAAAGATCGGGTGCAATTGCACGTGCCAAAACATCTGACGTCCCGCCCGGTGCGAACGTCACAATCAGTTGGATCGGTTTGTTTGGCCAATCGGTTTGTGCCTGGCTAGATAGCGCGAGAGCACTCGCGGCCAGGGCAAGGACAAACTTTATTTTTTTCATGGATTGTCTCCGAAATGAATAGTTATATTTTTATATTTTCCGCGAACTCAGCATATTTTAGTTAAATTTTGCTGCAAGCCTGCTTTAACTCAGCAAGTGATGTGAGTCCTTTAATAATATCCTCTGGCGGAAGGCCAAAGTCAACTAAGCAGCTAATTTCGGTTACGCCCATTGATTTGAGTCGTTTGACTAAGGGTACACAGGCTGCTGGTGTACCCATCAGAGCGGAGGTGTCAAAGTAACGATCGAATGCCTTATCAATCATCTCCTCTTTAAGTGTGATGTCGGCTGATTCCCATTGTTGCTTGTCATTCACGGAAATGGCTAGATCAGCACTCTGTAAAAGGTATTTCGAGAGCGGCTTTCTGACGGTTGCTCGCACTAAATCCGCATCTTGACCCAAAAAGGTGTGCAACATGAGTGAGATAGACCCTGGTGACTTAAAGCCGCCACTAGAGCGATAGGCGTGATATTGACCGATTTTGTTTGAGAGTTCGTCAAAGTCCTGACCCAATAAGTGGGTCAACAAGTTAAATCCACCTCGACCGGCGCGCGTGATGGACTTGAGCGAACCAGCGCTGGTGATCCATGTAGGTAGCTCTGGCTGAATGGGGAGCGGATAGATGGGAACTTTGATGGGCTCCTGTCGCCCATTGATCGTCTCATACTTTCCCCCGCGCCAGAGAGACTGTACGGTCTCTATCGTGTTTGCGAGGATGCTCCGCCGAGTTTCAAAGTTATTCGGAGCAAGTGCAAAATCATCGTCCTTCCAGCCGGTTGCAAATGCGATTTCTACACGACCGTTTGATAAGTTATCGACAACAGACCATTCTTCAGCGATACGCAACGGGTGGTGCAGGGGGGCGACGACACTACCTGCGCGTAAACGAATTTTTGAAGTGACCGTGGCGAGCGCAGCGCAAACGACAGATGGATTTGGAAACAGGCCACCAAAGGGATGGAAGTGTCGCTCTGGAATCCAAATTGCTTTAAAGTCGTTTTCATCTGCAAAGCGGCAGGCGTCGAGCAAATATTTGTACTGATCGGGCGCACTGCGCTCTGACGCAACACCCCAAAACATGAGACTAAAGTCCATAAACTATCCGTCAAAAAATTAAATGCTGTCGCGATGGGGATTAAAAAGCGCTGCCAAGACTTTGCGGGGACCCGTGTACGGCTCTCTGCCGTGAGCGACTTGCATATTGTCGATGAGGAGACAGTCGCCAGCCTGCCAGGGGAAACGGCGCGAATGCGCGCTAAATGCCTCTCGAATGTGTTCGAGCATGTAGCTAGGAATTTCACTCCCGTCGCCAAAGAAAGCATTGCGAGGTAGTCGGTCTGCACCGAAGACGCTGATCATTTCTTCCGCAATCTCTTCGCCATGATTGGATACGTGAAACAAGTGCGCTTGATTAAAAAATACCCGCTTGCCTAGTACAGGGTGTAAAGCCGTCCCTTGGCAGATCTGTCGTGTTTGTAGAATTTCATCATCATCAAGCCAAGCATATTCAATACCGTTTTCGAGGCAAAATTTTGCGACGTCGTCTTTGTTGTCCGTTTGAAAGACGGTTTGCCACGGGATGTCAACGTCCTCACCGTAGTGACGTACATACATTACTTTTTTAGCAGCGAATTCTTCGACAACGGCTTGGTCGATCGAGGCAGTCACTTGCTGCATATCTGCCAGAGGCGTTGCGCCGTTTGTTAGTGACGGCAGCAAACAGCCAAACATCAGTTGTAGCGGCCACACGCGGGCATAGGCATTTTCATTGTGGAGCGCAATCGTGTGCTGGGCAGGATATTCCGTTGTTGTGTAGATCCGATCTGCCACAGAGCTTCTGGGTGTGGATCTGTACGTGTATTCGATGCGATTTGGTGAGTATGCGTTCGAAATGCGATCAAAATCTTCAGTCGACTTGCAATCAAAACCACGAAATAAAAGAGCGCCGTGTTCAAGCAATTTTTGCTCAAAATCGCTGCGATGCGCTTCTAGCAAAGTACTCAAGGACGTACCCTCGGTGGATGCTTGGACGACGAGAGGCAGGCGACTGTCATCTATCAGCATGGATTCGTTGTATTCCTTCACAGTTTTCCCCGGTGGCATTTGAGACATTTTGTGGTGAGTGATTCTTATGGCAGCAGCTTAAGAGGGCATTACTTTTTAAACTTGCTTTTGAATTTTTGCATGTACATCATGGTAAATCCGCGAGCATTTAGGGGCAGCATGGTAATCGCCCCTGGACATAACTTGAAAAAATTAGTGGTTAGCCAAATGTTAATTGAAATTGAAAGCCGTTCGCTATATACCTGATGCCACCAGTAAGAAGGCAAAAATAGAGCGGTCCCTGCTTTGATCTCAAGTTGCATAAGCGAGGCTTGAGCGGCAAGCGGATGCTCATTTAAGTCGACGTTGACGGGATCGATTCCACTGATATGTGGTGTTGTCGATAAGCATGAGCCTGGGTACAGATTTGAATAGTCTTTCGGATCAAAAAGATAGAATTGTTTGCTTCCGTACAGCTGGAGAAATATGTTGTCGAACGGATCAAAATGTAAAGGCGATGTGTTGCCGCCCGGCCCAAACCACATGTTTTTCATAAAAACTTTCTTTTGTGGCAGGTATCGGTCGATGAATACCTCATTTTTTAACTCAGGCAGTGCATGATCGATTGATTGCTGCTGCATATACAGGCGTTTTGTTGAGTGCTCAAAGCTAGGATCACAGATCGTATCTACATATTGATCGAACGGCATTTCCTTGCTGGTCGCACCGACTGCGAACGTACGTGAATCAGACTCTCTCACCATGACAGATTTGTTTTTTAACTTGTCCTGCATCCAGTCGGGTGACCACCGTTCAAGTTCTGGTATCGCATCAAATATTCCAGTAATGAGCACAGGTTCCTTTTGAACTTTACAAAACTGGAACAGCGCGTCGCATCCGATGTCATTCAAGGCGACTTCGCGTAGCTTCCGTGAAGAAACGGGTAGTTTTTGACCGGCCATGATGATGAGTTTCCTTTGTTTTGTGATTGTTATGCAGGAGCGTTTATATGCTCTTTGTCCGATTGCATGTAATAGACCAGTTGAGCAGCGATTGCTTGACTTGCGTAGGGTGACGTCATCTCGCGGTGATAAGAATCTATCGGGACGGTAATGCATTGGCCGGTTGTGAAAGAACGCCAATCAAATTCTTCCGTATTTTCGGATTCATTACTCTTTGTTGCCTTAAATAGGATAATCGGCGCATCACAAACCTTTAGCTCGTGCCTCTCTGTCCGATCACTTTCTACGCGTAGTTGCTCAAGAGATCTCACGAGCAGGTCAAGTGACATTGAGGGGTCGAGCTCACCCTTTTCGACCATGAACTGTTTGAAGAATTTCAGCTGTCCAGGCCCGTCGGTTGGGATCCGTTCAGGAGTAATGAATCCAGACGATGCGAGTTGACGTAAAAATTTATTCAGAAACTGTTCGCTGGTGAGGTCGATGTTCTCGCGATCGAAGGGAAATGTTGTCTTCGTATCAAAGAGAGCCAAAAATCTGACTTCGTCACCCAAAACTGAAAGCTGGTGAGCCATTTCATGACCGATACGTCCGCCCATAGACCAGCCAGCGAGTTGATAAGGACCAGCAGGCTGAACGGTCTTCATGGCTGCGATGTAGGCTTGCGCCATGCTGGGGATGCTGTCGTGCATTGCTTCATCTCCCTCCAATCCACTTGCCTGAAAGGACCAAAGCGGCTGATCCGGCCCCAGAGCGTCGGCTAAGTTCTTGTAGACAGAGCCAAGTCCTCCAACGGGATGTATGCAAAACAAGGGGGTTTTAGAGCCACTTGTTTGTACCGGAAACAGCGCCTTGTACGTGTGTACGGCAGCGGCATCATGTGCGGCGACTAATTTAGCGGACTGCGCTAAGGCGGCGGGCGTGGAGCGCTCGAACAGTTCGCGAAGGGGGATGTCGATGCCTGTTGCTTGACGTAACCGAGCGATAAACTGCATGGCTATAAGCGAGTTCCCGCCAATTTGGAAAAAGTTGTCGTCTAAGCCGACTGGATCTTGATTAAGTAGCTCTCCAAAAATGCGACATATCAATTTTTCCTCATCTGTCACAGGTGCTCTAAAAGCGAGAACGGTCCGTTTAGCCTCTGGATTCGGGAGCGCCTTCTTGTCGCGCTTGCCATTTGGGGTCAGAGGCATTGCCTCTAGGATGATGTAGTCACTTGGCACCATGTAAGCGGGCAAGCGCAGACTGAGTGCAGTTTGAATAGTTGATGTGTCAATTGAGTCGTGATCAATATCTAGCGTTATGTAGGCAATCAGGCGATCACCGCCGTTAATTTGTCTAACAATCACGCAGACTTCGTCAATCTCTTTAAAAGAGCCTGCAATCGCGGACTCAATTTCTCCAAGCTCAATGCGGTGACCATGGACTTTAACTTGATCATCGGCACGGCCCAGAAAATCAACGATACCGTCATTCCGCATTCGGGCTAAGTCACCGGTTCGATACATTCTCGTGCCATTGCTTGTGGGGCACGCAATGAACCTCTCGGCAGTTAACGCAGCTCGGTTGAGGTAGCCGCGGGCGAGTGCAGGACCCGAGATGTAAAGTTCACCGATGCTGCCTTGGGGCGCGGGTGATAGGGTATCGTCCAGCACCATGAAGGCATAGTTCGAAAGCGCTCGTCCAATCGGGACCGGATAGGGCGTATCGTCGAGATTGTTTTGAACTGGGACATGGCTGCTCGCCCAAATCGTTGCTTCAGTGGGGCCGTAAAGGTTGATCACTCGACTTAGGCGCGTCATTCTTTGCGCCAATCCTTTACTTAACGCTTCACCGCCCGTCAGTGCCACCAGGCTTTGCGGTAAGGGTGTTTCAATGAGCGCGTCCCAGAATGACGGTGTCGCCTGAATATGTGAGGCCGACTCACGCGCGATAAGGCGGCTGATTGCCATCGGGTCACGCGAATCGTCGCGATTGGCCAGAACAATCTGAGCGCCACACACGAGAGGTAGAAAAATTTCTAAACCTGCGATGTCAAAGCCGATAGTTGTGCGTGCCACGAACCGATCTGACGAGGACAGGTCGATAACATGCTGGATAGAAGTCAAGAATGTGGCCAGAGCTGAGCGGGTGACGCAAACACCTTTTGGTGTGCCGGTGCTGCCAGAGGTGTAAATCACATAAGCCAGTTGACTGTGGGCGCAGTCGTCTTCGTGAGGCTGACTGCGCAGTGATGTAACTGGATGGCTTGCAATTTGCTGTTGCGTTTCTGCGCTGTCTAATACTGTAGTCACACCTGAAAACTCTATTCTGCCCCCAGTAACAGTCGTCGCTGCAGGAGGATTATCGCTTGGCGTCAGGTGCTTTTGGTGAGTCAGCAGCAGCGCGCAGTCGCTATCTTCCAGCATGAAAGCCAAACGATTTTTTGGGTACTCTGGGTCAAGCGGAAGATAAGCTGCGCCTGCTTTAAGAATCGCAATAATCGAAATAATAAGTTCAGGCGATCGATCAAGCAGAATACCGACTATTCTTTCTGGACCAATGCCTTGCTGCTCAAGATATCTGGCAAGTTGGTTTGAAGACTCTTCGAGCGCTTGATACGAGATCGATTGATCTTCAAAGCGTATGGCGATTGCGTTTGGAGCGCGCTGGGATTGAGTGGAGATCCGTTCAAGTAAGTCGAAGTCATGCGTATCCGCAAGGTTTTGATTCAATGCATCCAATCCACCGGTTATGCGCGTTGTTTCCTCAACAGGCAGTAACGTAACGGGACAATCAGGCTGGTAGGCAAAGCCTTTTGCTAAGGCTTCAAAACACTTTACCCACGCTGCGACGGTTGTCACATCGAATAGGCTTGCATCGTATTCAAACGCGCCGTGTAGGCCACCTAATGGATCGGGGAGTAAGAAAAGCAATAAGTCGAATTTGGCTTTCGGCAAAAGAACAGGCTCGAGCGCCACATCCAGCCCGGACATGCGCATTGAGTCTTCGGACTTCTCTTGAAGGTTCAGCATCGTCTGGAATACGGGTGTCTGCGCCAAGGACCGCTCTACGCCCAGATGCTCAACGAGTATCTCGAATGGAAGGTCTTGATCTTCCAGTACCGCTTCCATATTCGCTTTAGACTCTTCTATGAGTTCTCGCCCGGTTGGATGATTGGATAGCGATACAGGTACAGCAAGTGTATTGACCAGAAAACCAATTAAATGATCCACTTCAACGCGATTTCGACCGGAGGCGGCGACCCCAATCGTGACCGCTGACTGGCCTGCAATTCTGGCTAAAGCAACACCATAGATCGTCAGAATCACGCTGTATAGCGTGCACTTGATTTCTTTGGCTAGGCTTTTTAGCAGTTCAACAGTGTCAGAGTGCAATGTCACCGTGCTGTGTTTTGCTTGCCGCGAGCGATCTGCCGTCCGAGCGTGATCCAAGGGAAGGGTCAGCTCGGACGGCACAGTCGAGAGCCTCGCCCTCGCACGAGCGACCTTGTCTCCTAGACTTTCTTCGAGTGAGGCCTGTTGCCAGGCTGCCCAGTCACTATATTGGATCTCTAACTCAGGCCAGTCTGGGAATGAATCCCGTAAGAATTGATCGTATGCCTGACTCAGTTCACGCAAAAGGATGCTTGTAGAGTGGCCATCGCAAGCGATATGGTGTGCAACCAGTACTAGCAGGTGTTCGTTTTCTGACAGCGTCAGTAATTGAGCGCGTAGAGGTAAGTCTGTTGCTAAATTAAAAGG
>JBEDEU010000108.1:0-7201 GCA_041175585.1 Pseudomonadota bacterium
GGCGAACGCGTGCTGCCGACACGTTGGCAACGTTTCTCTCGAGTGGTGCCGGCGACAATCAGTGCAACGGTCACTGGGATGGGTCTGATCGCGATCGGTGAGGGCGTTGTATTGGGTGTGGCTTATTGGGTTGCTGGTGTGCCATCTCCTGTATTGCTGGGCGTGATTACTGCAGTGATGGCCATGATTCCGGGCGGTGCCCCCCTCTCGTTTACCTTGGTTTCACTTTATTTGGTTGGATCAGGGAATCCCTTGGCAGGTGCTGGTCTGTTTGCCTGGGGCTCAATCGAACTGTTCATCGTAGATAAGACCTTGCGGCCAAGGCTTGTCGGTGGTCCCGTAAAGCTCCCCTTCCTGCCAACTTTTTTCGGGTTGGTGGGTGGAGTGACGACGATGGGATTTGTAGGCCTATTTATCGGCCCGGTGTTGATGGCTCTAATCGTTGCGCTGTGGCGCGAGTGGGTCTCTGGCGTTAAGGTTGATTCCGTCGCATAGGGCGATCAATTCACTCAGAGACTTGACCTGCATTTTTGCAAGGACGCGTGAACGGTGTAGTTTGATCGTCGCCGCAGCTGAGCCGTTCAACTTAGCAATTTCTTTGTTTGAGCGGCCAGATAGCATTTCAACGCAGACCTCGGTTTCTCTGGGCGTTAAAAGAGCTAGACCCCTTTTAGCTGTCGTCAAGCGAATCAGCTGAGCGTGTAATTGACGGTCGAGTGCTATACCGCGTTGAATCGCCTGCAACAGGTCTTGCATTGAAAAGGGCTTAAACAAAAAGTCGATCGCTCCTTGTTTCATTGCCGTTACGATTTGCGGAGCAAGACTTTCTCCGCTGATGAAGATCACGGGTGTTTGCCAGCCGTGTTTGAGTAGAGCTGCTTGGGCTTCAATCCCAGACTGAGCAGGCATCCGCATATCTAAAAGCACAACAGCCGGGGATGTAGGTACGGCATCGCTCAAGAATTCTTCAGAGCTCGCGTACTGATTGACGGTGTATCCAAGCTCGGTGAGCGAACCGTTGAGGGCGCGTCGGATGGATGGGTCATCGTCGACAAGGTAAACGTGGCCAAGAGCTGCTGTCATGATTGCAAACCGTTCGTTGTTATTTTTGTGTGAAATTAGTCTCTGCAAGAATGCAAAGGATCTGCACTAATTGAACAGTACAAAATATCCAGCAAATTCGATATACGCCAAATAGCCTATTTTTGAATCTCAGCCCGACCCGCCTCGACATCAAAGCGTGCAAGCGTGAACGCGTCTGAGAGAGGATCGGTGGCATCTCGAACTGCTTTGAGCGTGGTGGTCATTTGAGTAGGAGTAATTTCTACGACACCAAAGCCACGCGATTCGCAATCACCAAAAATAAAGTGTGGATGGCGTTCAATGATTTTCGCCTGCTCGACATTCGTCAGGGTCGTAAGCGAAGTAATGCTCGTGCCACAAAACTCAACCCCAATTTTCTCGCTAGCTGGATTGTTGTAGTCAGCCAAAACATGACCCACCCAATTCTGATGTACGTCGCCACCCAGAATCACCGGATTTGCTAGGCGCGTATTGCGCATCGAGTTAATCAGTCTTTGTCGTGCAGCAGGATACCCATCCCAGCCGTCATTCGAGTAACTTTGACCGCCTTGCGTATTGAAGTTGCGAGGTCCGAACACGCTTTGTTGACCAATCACATTCCAGGTCGTACCCGACCTCTCAAATTCGGTGTTTAGCCAGGCTTCTTGTTTTGATCCCAGTAGAGTGCGCTGTGGATCGTTCCATATGGCGCAGGTGTTTGGGTCGACTCTACTAGCACCTGGTCTACCATTGCGTGTACAGGCTTGTAAGTCACGATGTTGCCGGTTATCGACCGTATAGATAGTGGCGAGTCGACCATACGAAAAACGTTCGTAAATGCGCACGTCTTGAGCAATGCCTCCCAGTAGCGCTGCAAACTGTTCGCGCCGAACGGGCATGTGTTCATAAAAGGCTTGATAGGCTGCGCGTCGGCGCGCCATAAAGTCATCAACCGGTTTGCCTGAGTTGCCAGGGTGCGTAGCGGCGTAGTCGTTTTGTACCTCATGGTCGTCCCAAGTCACGATCCAAGGGCAGGCTGCATGCATCGCCTGTAGGTCTTTGTCCGACTTATGTAATGCGTAACGACTACGGTAACCGTCTAAGGTTGTAATCCAGCCGCCCGTTGTGGGGCGAATGTCAAAGGGCCTCGACGCAGGATACTCATACATGTAGTCGCCTAGAAACATCACTAAGTCGACTTGCTGGGCAAGCATGTGCCGATACGCGCTGTAGTAGCCGTTACCCCATTGCTGACATGAGGCATAGGCGATCCGAAGCTTTTGTACGGCCGCATCTGCCTTTGGTAGGGTGCGTGTTCGACCAGTGGCGCTCACCGCGTCGCCGGAAATGAAGCGATAGAAATATTCGCGATCGGACTCAAGTCCCACAACTTCTGCGTGTACTGAGTGAGCAAGCGCAGGGCTCGCTATCTCTTCGCCTTGTCTGACGATTCGTCCGAAGCTGCGGTCGTGGGCGATTTGCCAGGTCACGGATGCGGGCCTGTTACTGAGTCCAACAGCCTCAATCTCTGCGAGTCCAAGACGCGTCCACAGCACGACTGAGTCGCTTGTGGGCGACCCGCTTGCAATACCTAGGCTAAAAGGATTGGCGCTCCAAGTCTGTCGTCCCCAGCCTGTTTGGGGCAGGCCTGTTAGTGCAGCCGATGCAGCGGCAAGCTTGAGAAGATGCCTGCGCTGCATGGTCTATTTCTAAAGTAGCGCAGCAGCGCCAGTCATTGCAAAGATACCGAACCCGACGGCCACAACTCCAAGTCCGCCAGCAAGCCAAGCAAGCAACATCACGTTGGTGATAATACTGGAGGAGGCTAATACGATTGCCACTTGCAGTACGCCAGATGAGATTTCAAGGTTGTGATACTTGTGGTTAGCGACCTCACCAAGTTTTTGAGCGGCTACAGCGCGGGAGGCTAGCTCTTTACGTCCTTCACCAGTCTCGGGCTCGGAGTCATAGCGCTTGGAGGCATCGGTCCATCTTTTGATCATTGCAGCTGTTTTCGCCTCGTCAAGCGAGGGCTGAATCTGGGCAGATTGAATCGCCAAGTCCGTGCTTGTCTTACGAATGGATTTCGCCTGGAAGAATGCCCAGAGGTTCGAGGCTTCAACCTGCTTGGTAATGACTTCCGTTTGATAGGCCTTACTGAGCGTTTCGCTAATTGCTAAAAACAGAGCGAGTACAGCAATTAACAACGCGATTTTTTTGTTTGATGGGTCGACGTGACCACCGTGTCCTGACATGGTGAATACTCTCTCTTAGTGTTGATGTGTACTGCTAATAATTTTTTCAGTGTAGGCAATGGCAAGAGCCGAGACTACAAAGGCGAGGTGCATAATTGTTTGCCACATCAGGGTCGATTCTGTCATGCTCGGCGCATTAATGAAGGTCTTGAGCAAATGAATCGAGGAGATCCCGATAATCGCCGTTGCGAGCTTGACCTTTAGAACCCCCGCGTTGACATGAGATAGCCACTCAGGCTGATCCGGGTGGTCCTCGAGCTGCATTCGGGAAACAAAGGTCTCCCAGCCACCCACGATCACCATCACCAACAGGTTGGAAATCATCACGACATCGATGAGGCCTAGTACGATCAGCATCAACTCGGTTTCTGTCACCGTTTTGTCGAAGCTCATCATTGAGATCAAGTGAATGAGTTCTTTCCAGAACTGCCAAACATAGATGCCTTGAGCGACGATCAAGCCGATGTACAGAGGGGCTTGAAGCCACCGACTCATAAAAATCCAGCGGGGTAGCACGCGCATAATAAAACCTCAGTCAATAGAATTAGGTGGGATACGTTCCCGGCAACAGAATGCTCTTGTCGACTTTCTCGACGTCGGTTCTTCCACAAAAGGCCATCGTTAGGTCGAGTTCTTTATGGAGCATTTCAAGAACCTTGGTGACGCCCGGCCCGCCCATTGCGCCCAGACCATACAAAAAGGCCCGGCCAATGTAGCAGCCCCGCGCGCCGAGCGCACGGGCTTTCAGAACGTCTTGGCCGCTGCGAATGCCGCCATCCATGTGGATCTCAATATCTTTCCCCACGGCGTCCACAATGGCAGGAAGACTCTGGATACTCGACTCTGCACCGTCAAGCTGGCGACCACCGTGGTTACTGACGATCAGTGCGTCAGCACCACTGTTTAAAGCCTGGCGTGCATCTTCTACATCTTGAATGCCCTTGAGGATGAGCTTGCCGCCCCAACGTTTTTTGATCCACTCTACGTCGTTCCAATTGAGTGCGGGGTCGAACTGCGATGCTGTCCACTCGCTAAGCTTACTCATGTCAGACACACCTTTGACATGCCCGACGATATTGCCGAACTGACGGCGTGGTGTACCCAGCATGCCTAGCGCCCAACGCGGCTTGGTCGCAATGTCGATCATATTTTTGATCGTTAGCTTTGGTGGGGCGCTTAGGCCATTCTTGATGTCCTTGTGTCGCTGGCCCAGAATTTGTAGGTCAAGCGTCAATACCAGGGCTGAGCAATTCGCCCGCTTGGCACGATCGATCAGCCGCTCGATAAAGTCCCGGTCCTTCATCACATAGAGTTGGAACCAGAAGGGATGATTATCTGTGCCTTCGGCTACGTCCTCGATCGAGCAAATACTCATTGTGGACAGAGTGAAGGGGACGCCGAAGTCGCGCGCAGCGCGTGCCGCCAGGATTTCACCGTCAGCATGCTGCATACCGGTCAAACCAGTCGGAGCGATTGCAACAGGCATCGCCACACGCTGACCGATCATGGTGCTGACCGTGGAGCGGTGTTCCATGTTGACCAAGATGCGTTGACGCAGTTTGATTTTCTGGAAATCGCTTTCGTTGGCACGATATGTGCTTTCAGTCCAGGAGCCCGAGTCGGCGTAGTCATAAAACATCCGCGGGACGCGTTTTTGCGCCAACACGCGCAGGTCTTCGACGTTTGTGATCACGGGCATGGTGCGAGGTCTCCGAGGGGCTGTATAAATGAACCAATTTGGTGCATGGAATCGGTCTTCGTTCCATTTGATGCTAGTTTAACGGGCGACAGTTGTTTTTGCAGGTTATTTGGTCTTAGACTTCAGGAAAGTCATACATTTCGGAGATTGCAATGTCAGTAGCAAAAACAGCAAGCGCAGGGCTTTTTCTTGCGGCCGCCTCGAACGTTTGGGCGCACCCTGGTCACTCAGAGGGAATCTTGGCGGAGCTGATGCATGCTATGGGCGACTGGGGTTACCTAAGCCTTGGCTTGCTTGCTGTTGCCGCGGCAGGTGTATTGATTGCCCGCCGCTAGCCCTGTCTGTTAATCAATCCTAATTAAACCTTCACCCGGAACGGCGTGAAGTTGGTGTTCCGGTCGTAGTAGTCTTCGTTTTCCTTGCGTTTCAGGAAGGCGACGATGCGATAGGTCAGTGGCGTCGCGAGGATTTCCCAAAGAGTCTTGATGCAGTACTGGGCAATCACGACAGCGATGATCTGCTTAAGCGGCCAGATCCCGTAGAAAGCCAAAAAGTAAAACAGGGTGGAGTCAACGGCTTCACCCGCCGCAGTTGAGCCGATTGTGCGGACCCACAGATATTTGCCTTCGGTGTAAATCTTTAGCTTCGCCAATACAAAAGCATTGACCAGGCTGCCACACCAAAAGGCAATGATGGATCCTGCTGCAATCCGCCAAGTGTTGCCAAAGACGATTTCGAGTCCTTGCTGCAAGTTAGTATTGTGTGCGCCAGGAGCTGGTGTCAAATTGACCACGACTAGCGACATGAACGCGGCAAATAGCAGGGCAAAGAAACCACACCACACCGCCCGGCGATCGTGTGCGTAGCCATAGACCTCGGTCAGGATGTCGCCAAACAAAAACGCGATCGGGAAAAATAGAACGCCTGCGCCGAATATGACTGTGCCGAGAATGGGCAATTCGAACTGTGCTGCTTTGCCTGGCCCAATCAAATTGGCGCAGACCAACACCGTGACAAACGCCACAAGAATGAAGTCGTAGTAACGGTATTTGCGAGTTGTGGGTTGCATGCTGAAATCTTGTCGAAAGTGAACGCAAGATTTTAGCGTGTTAAGTGCGGTGTACCCGCGCTTTTACCCATGCGGGCCATGTGGTTTGATTGACAAGCACCACACCAAACATCGTAATCAAAATGCCTAGCAAAATAAGAGGCGTAAGTGCTTCGTCAAATAGCAGCCATGCCATCAGCGCCGTGCTTGGCGGCACTAAGTACATCATGCTACTGACTTTTGTGGCGTCACCCTTGCGAAGCAGAATAAACCAGAGGCTCATTGCGCCGATCGAAATTGGCAAAATACCCCACAGCATGGCGCCAATCATCGGCACAGTCCATTGCACTTCGCGTGTCTCAAACAAGAGCATCATGATGACACTCAACACCAAACTGATCGAGAACTGAATCACGGACCCAGTACGTAAATCAAAAGACGGGCAGTAGCGCTTTTGGTACAAGGTGCCAAAGGTAATCGAAAGCATCGCTGCGAAGGCGAGTAAGGTGCTGGCAAGCGACAAGCCATCTAAATGGAGTTTGGCATATAGAACCAGTGCTACACCAGTCATCCCTAGCAGCAAGCCAGCCCATTGGCGCGGCGTGACTCGTTCGGCCACTAACGATGCAAATACGGCAGTCAGAATTGGCTGTAAGCCGATGATCAGCGCTGCGAGCCCTGCTGGCATTCCCTGCTTGACTGCCGCCCAGACGCCACCCAGATAGCCAAACTGGAACAAGGCTCCGGCAACTGCGATGTGCCAGATTTGCTTTCCACGCGGCCAGGGCGCTTTCACCCATAACACCACTGGAATCATGCACAACAGCACGCCGGCAAAGCGGATCGCCAGAAACGTCATGGGTTCCGAATAGGGCATCCCGTAGCGTGCAATGATGAAGCCTGTACTCCAGATCACAATAAAGATCGGAGCAAACCATTGGGTAATTGTCATGACTGACAGTGTAGAACGGTTTACGTCTGCGTGTTACGCTGCAGCCACTCTGGATGGACTATGCAAAATAAGATCCCCGCTCCTGCTGAACTGATCGATTCCCGCTATGCGTTTTGGCGGCTGGTCGTCGCCTTGTGCGCGATGCTCATGGGCAGTAGCTGCATGTTTGCCGTGGCGGTTGTGCT
>JBEDEU010000109.1:0-7074 GCA_041175585.1 Pseudomonadota bacterium
TGAGGGCGACTTGTCGGTGCGTGTGCCGGTGCAAGGCGACGACGAGGTGGCCGATCTGTCCGAGCGTTTCAACGCGGCGGCCTCGCGCATCGAAGCCCTCATGGCTTCGCAAAAGTCGTTGCTGGCCAATGCTTCGCACGAGCTGCGCTCGCCGCTCGCACGCACCCGCATGGGCCTGGAGTTGATGAGTGGCCCTGTGTCAGACCCGCAGGCCTTGCTGCGCATCCGCGCAGAAATCTTGCGCAACATGGCCGAGCTGGACCAACTGATCGACGAGATCCTGCTGGCCAGCCGCTTGGATGCCAAGGAGGCCGACATCGGCACCGTGGAGCCGGTGGACTTGGTGGGCTTGTGCGCCGAGGAATGCGCCCGCGTGGGAGCGGTGCTGGATGTACCCGTGGGTCTGCAGTCGCTGGAGGTGCCGGGCGTGGCCAAGTTGCTGCGGCGCATGGTGCGCAACCTGCTGGAGAACGCTCGCCGTTATGGTGTGCATTCAGACCAAGGCGAGGGTATTGTGTTGGCCTTACGCACAGTAAATCAGCAGGTGGTTTTGACTGTGTGTGACAACGGCCCCGGCGTGCAGCCCGAATACCGCGAACGAATTTTTGAGCCCTTCTTTAGACTGCCTGGAGCCAGTGAACGCTTGGGAGGCGTGGGGCTTGGGTTGGCGTTGGTCAAGTCCATTGTGGAGCGGCATCAAGGTTCGGTTCGTTGCACAACGCGGCAGGGGTGCGGGGCTTGTTTTGAGGTGCGGTTGTCTGTAATGGCGCTGCGATGAGACTCTAACTGACGAAATTAGGCAACATGTGAGTTCGTAATTGGTGGCGCGGGCGTTTATTTAAATATTTAAGAATTAAAGCGTCTTCAGCGCGCTATCGCTTCGGTAACATCTTTTCGAGGTCTAGTAAATTGCGTTTTCGCTCTTTGACTCGGCGGATCGGGTTGCCAGCATAAATTCCAAAGGCAGCACAATCCTTGTTGACCATGCTGAGCGCACCAACAGCCACGCCCTCTTCCAGCGTAACGCCTGGCAAGATGACGCTGCCACTTCCAATGATCACGTGTCGCCTCAGATAAACCGGTGCATGGCGAACGTTCTTGAATTCGTCAGGGACAGTCGGGTTCGTTAATGTTTCACCAGAGTAGTCGTCGCTGCTTGAGTAAATGGAGACCCGAGACGATAGGTTGCAAAAATCGGCCAGACAGATCTGGCCAGCACCAATCAATGAGGTGTACACCGCGATGTGAATGTGATTGCCAATTTCAATACCCCCTTCCCCAGCAGAGAGCACACAGAAATCATCAATGCGTGTGTTGCTTCCTATCGTTATTCGGCCAGCACCGTAGAACGAAGCCTTGTCAGAAATTTGAACATTCTCGCCAAGGCTGGCGAAACCCATGGATTCGATGTCACGGCGCGAGAGCATTGTCATTTCAGTGCCTCGCGATCACGTCAATCGTTCTCTGTTGATCTGCGGTCGTTAGTGCGGGATATATTGGCAAGCACAACACTCGCTGCGCAGCATCGCTGGCCACTGGCAAATTACCAGGCGCTGAAGACGGTAGGCCTCGATACATGGGGAACTCCGAAATTAATGGATAAAAATACCGGCGTCCATTTATGCCATGGTCTTTCAGTTTTTGATAAAGCGCGTCGCGACTGAGTGGGTAATCTGGCTCTACCAGGATCGGAAAATACGAGTGGTTGCGCGTGCGACTGGCGGTCTGGGGTAAACAGTGAATACCTTGAATGTCTTTAAGTCCGTCGCGGTATAAAGCATCTACTTCTGCGCGACGTTGCTTCACGGCGCTCATATGCTGTAGTTGCAATACGCCAAAAGCGGCATTGATCTCGCTCATCTTGCCATTGATGCCTGGTGCCACTACGGTGGTTTCGTCCACAAATCCAAAGTTTTTCAAGTGGTCTATGCGCTGTTTGGTTTTGGCGTCAGGACAAATAATGGCACCACCTTCAAAGGTATTAAACACTTTGGTCGCATGGAAGCTGATGCAAGAAAGGTCGCCGTGGCGAAGTAAACTGCCGCCTTCGTCCTCTACACCAAAGGCATGGCAAGCGTCGTAAATCACGCGGAGGTTGTAGTTATCGGCAATTTTCTGGATGGCTTGCGTATCGCAAGGGTTGCCATAGCAGTGGACAGGCATGATGGCGGTGGTTTGCGGCGTGATGGCAGCTTCGATCTTGGCGGGATCAAGATTCAGCGTGACCGGCTCTACATCTACGAAGACGGGTTTGTTGCCGTGCCAGAGCAGTGAGTGTGATGTAGCAACGAAACTGTAGGGTGTGGTGATCACTTCACCTGTGACTCTCAGTGCTTGTAACGCAGTGATGAGCGCCAATGTGCCATTGGAAAAAAGTGAAAGATATTTGACCCCCAAGTAATCACACAGCGCTTTTTCCAGCTGTTGGTGGAACGGCCCAGCATTGGTCAGGATTTTGTTGTCCCAGATTTGCTGAAGGTAAGGTGTGAACTCATCCAGCGGTGGCAGATAGGGCTGCGTCACATAAATAGGTTTGTTCATAGGTCAAAGTACTCTTGGACTTCCACAAGAAATTGTGAAACTGCCTGTCTGGAATGAGTGTCTTGCAGCGCTAGCTGCTCTACAGCCGCAGACGCAGTCAAACGCGCATTTTCCATGTCGTCAAATCCGTAGGCAATGCCGTACGCCCGGATAGGGTTGGGTTCCCACTGTTCCTTGCTAACGCCAGGATCGGGCACAACGACTGATTCTGCACCACATGCCACAGCCATAACTGAATACATTGTTTTGGTGTCGTAAGAAATAAAAGTCTTTACTCGTTTGAAAATGACAGATATTTCTTCATGGTTCAATCCATCGATGAGTATGGATGCATGGAGGTCATGTACCATTTTCTTGCCCTGACCTTTGCGAATGCAATAGGCAGTGCCAACCCTTGCCTCAGGTGGTAATGCGTCTTGCTTGTTGTAAAGGTGGTCATGGTATTTGGCAATGAACAGTTTATTTTTTGAGAGCTTAGATCCGGGGATTCCGAAATCGCTCGAAAAAGCGTTGTAATCAAAATAAAGTTCATTTACGCCGTAGCATACTTTTCCCGTATGGTAACCAGGATGGTGTAGTAGCCATCTGACTACATTCTTTGCGCCTAAAGGGTTGCTGGCGACTCCTTCAGGATAAACGACGACCACATCATGGGGTAGAGGAAGTGGAAGTTTGTCAATGACGGGTGTATTGAGTCCTGGGCAAACAGTAAAGCCTTTGCGCAGCATCTTCAGTTTTGAACCGAAACTTCTTACCAATCCCCTGAAAAGAAAGCGTTGATCAGATTCGTATGTTTTATACAAAGGAACAATGGAGGCCTGATGCCCCATTTCGTTTAGCAGATGGCATAAATAGTGAAGAGCAATCGCCCCCCCGCTGTTGTCATCATATGTAGGGGAAAAGATCAAGAACTTCATGGTGTGATTGGACTTGGCATTTTTTCAAGTCGAATATTTTTTGCAATCGCGCCCATTAAGGCTTTCTGGAGTTGTAAGAATAGTAAACCTGCCTGATCAACCAACCCCATCCACATGGGGAGCCAAGCGCACAGATCGTACTCAGACTCTCAAAAGTGATTGATTTTTGCTGCAGTAGCCATAAAGCGGCGATGGCTCGATCAAGGTACTGTTTGACCTTGCCCTTCCATAGCTGTGCTCGTCCAGCACGAATAAGGTCTTTTTGCACTTGAACAAAAACAGCTTTCTGCCGGGTGTATCGCCTCTCAATGTGCTTGCGCTTTTCCTCTGATGATCGCCCTTTACCCTTAGAAGACACCCCGCCAGCACGATAGTCCATTAATGCTTCTTTCAACGTTTGCGCGCCGCCCAGGCACAGTGCTCGCAGGGTAACGATCTGATCTTCATAAGGGATGTCAGAGGCAATGGAGCCAAACTCGGACCAGATGCGTTTGGTAAAGGCATGTGTTGCACCAACGACATAAGGGCGCTTGGCGCACCAATCTGCAGCGTCTTTCCATTTGGCGAGCTGGTCCACCTTGATGGTGTTGCCGGTGGCCTGCCCGTCGTGGGTGATGGAATGGGCGTAACTTGCAAGCAGGTCCAGTTTGAAATCCGAGTCTTGCCAGGCTGCGTAAAGAGTTTGTGCGCGGTGGGGGTAAGAAATATCGTCTCCAGCGGCAGTGATCAATAACTGGCCTTGGGCCAATTCGACCAGGGTGTTGTAGTGGTCGGCAATGCCTAGGTTTTTGTAGTTTTGACGAACAATTACCCGGTGAGTCCCCCTATATTGGCTGGCCATTTTTTGTAGGATGGCATAGGTGTTGTCTGTGGAGCAGTCATCAGACAGGATGATTTCCAGTGGCTCGCCCACCTGAGCCAGGCAGGACTGGGCCGCTTGTGCGACAAAGTCTTGCTGGTTGTAGGCAAGAAACAGGATGGTGGCGATCACTGTTGCCACTCTTTCAGGTATTGGCGCATTGCATAAGCAAGGCGTTGAAACTCAGTTTTTAAGCGGTATTGATACGCAGGCCAGCGTTTGATACCTGTCAGTTTGCGCTTGGTTGGGCCTGTCGGCAGGATGGTTGTTGCCGCCACTTCGTTGTGTGTAACCAGGAATGGGCTGACTGATCGCACCTTGATACCGTATTTCCAGCCTTTGTCGAATTCGTGGTCGTAAGGCAGCGTCATGGGCAAGAGATCTTGCTTGTACGCGAGCGCAGCACGGCGATTAAGGATGTAGGCGCTTGAACCCGTACATTTGCTGAACATCACGGCGAGCGCATGGTTCTGGTTGAGTTGGAGTACGCGAAGCGGTGTCCCGGAATGCACACCGGATAACTTGACCATATCCCAGTGACTCGCATGTTTCAACAGATCCTCAATACCTTGTACGAAGCCTGCTTCAAGAATTGCATCGTCCTCAAGAATGATCGCACATGGTGATTCTGAGGCGAGAAAAGTATCAATTGCCCTGACATGGGAGAGGTAGCAACCCAGTTCGCCCGGCAGTGATGTTTTTCCGTGCTTGGATTGATAGTCTTTTTCATCCAGCAAGGCTTTTTGCGCTTCAGTGGCGAGTTTTCCATCAACCGCTTGGATTCGTTCGAATATCAATCCAAACTTTTCAAGTTGATGGGTGATGTCCTTCAATCGTTCTGGTGATCGATCAAGGTTGATGACATAAAAGGGGCAACCTATCATGTCTCACCCCTCCTGAAGTGGACTAGGCCATAGGCGCGACCAAACATCCTCGCAACGTGTCTTGGTGACGGAAGCAAAACCCGCAACACCAGCGCCAGCGCGGTCTGCCACAGTAGTTTGCGTTGCTGTTGGCGAGCAATGACGATGCCTTGGTATTTGCGAGCGTAAATCAGTTTTGACTGGGCGTGGTGGTAGCCGCGCAGGTATTCGCTGCGCAAGGGGCTGCGCCCACGCACACTGCCCCGTGAGCGGTGGGTGGCGGTGGCGGCGGGGTCGATGAGCATGGCCTGGCGCTGGTTGAACAAGCGGGTGCAGAGGTCGTCGTCTTCGTAGTACAGGAAGAACTGTTCGTCAAAGAATTGGCCGTTGTAGGCGCTCATGCGCAGCAGCATGGCGGCGCCGCAGACAAAGCCGACACACGCAGGGCCTTCGGTCACGGCGGGGCCACGGCTGCGCCACATCAGGTGGGGCCAGCGGTAGTTGACTTCGGGTTGGCCATTGGCTTGAAGCAGTTGGGGCGCGACCATGGCTGCGTTGGGCCATTGGTTCGCGGTGTGCAGCAGTTGTTCAACCGCGTGGGGGGTGATTTCGCAATCGGGATTGAGAAGCAGGGCAAATGGTGTTTGCACTTGGGCTAAAGCACGGTTATTTGCAGCGCCAAAACCCAGGTTGGTTGGCAGGGCCAGCACTTGGGCCTGGGGCAAATGGGTTGGGGCATGGGCCGCGCAGTCGTCGTCACTGCCGTTGTCGACCACGATGACGTAAGGAAACTGAGCCACTGAGGCACCCAGGCTGGCCAGGCAGTGGGCGCTGTTGAAGGTCACGGTGATGACCGTGACCTGATTCAACATCTCAGTGCCCGCCACCAAAGTGCTCGCCAGCCTTGAGTTGGTAAACCGTGCCGCAATAAGGGCACTTGGCTTGGCCGGTTTTGGCCACGTCCAGGTAGACCTTGGGGTGGCTGTTCCAGATTTTCATGTCAGCCTTGGGGCTGGGGCAAAACACACCGCCTTGGGGGTTCAGGTCGGTGGCCAGCAGTTCAACAGCTTGGGTACTCATGTTGCCGCTCCTCAAACCTTGGTCAGCCAGTGGGCGTACTTAGGATTGCGGCCGTTGACGATGTCAAAGAACGCGCTCTGGATTTTCTCGGTGATCGGGCCGCGCCTGCCCACGTAGCCAGGCTTGCCCAGTTCGATGCGGTCGAGTTCGCGAATCGGCGTCACTTCGGCGGCGGTGCCGGTGAAGAAAGCCTCGTCGGCAATATAGACCTCGTCGCGGGTGATGCGCTTTTGCACGATCTCCAGACCCAGGTCTTTGGCGATGTGGAACACCGTGTTGCGGGTGATGCCGTTCAGGGCACCGGCCGACAAGTCGGGTGTGTAAATCACGCCGTTTTTCACCACAAAAATGTTCTCGCCCGCACCTTCAGACACAAAGCCCGAGGTGTCGAGTAACAGGGCTTCGTCGTAACCTTCGTCGGTCACTTCCATGTTGGCCAAGATCGAGTTGGTGTAATTGCTCACCGCCTTGGCTTGTGTCATGGTGATGTTGACGTGGTGGCGGGTGTAGCTGCTGGTCTTGACGCGGATGCCGCGCTTCATGCCTTCTTCGCCCAGGTATGCACCCCAGGTCCAGGCGGCGACCATCAGGTGGATGGTGTTGCCCTTGGGGCTGACGCCCAGCTTTTTGTCGCCAATCCAGGTCAAGGGGCGGATGTAGCCCGACTCCAGGTTGTTCTCGCGCACCACGGCGCGTTGGGCGTCGTTCACCTGTTCTTGCGTGAAGGGGATATTCATGCGCAAGATCTTGGCGCTGTTGAACAGGCGCTCGGTGTGCTCTTGCAGGCGGAAGATGGCGGTGCCTTGCTCGGTTT
>JBEDEU010000110.1:0-7073 GCA_041175585.1 Pseudomonadota bacterium
CGACTGAGTAGTCAAAGAAGTGGAACATTGGTTCGTCATTCGGTGAGTCGCCTGCGAACGTACAAACTGATAAGAGCTCCTCGAGTCGACTGGAAAACTCGCGAGCGAATAAGGTGCGCGTCATGGAAAGCTTGTCATATTGACCAAACCAACCGTTCACGTGGATGGAGCTGACCTTCGCTTGAGCGCCTTCCGCTTCGAAGAGCGAGACGATTTTCTTGACTGCGGCCTCAGGCAAAGGCGGGACATCCTCGCAAAAATCAATTGCCAGGTCCGCTTCGCGATAGTTTTGATCACTTGCAAGCGCAGAGCCTGGGACGGCGCTCAAAATTCTGACTGACAGGGCTTTTAGACGCTCCCGATTGGCGAGCCGCTCTGCATCGCTTGCGAAATGGTGCGTCAACATGCGCCGCTTGTCGTGGTCATAGCGCATATAAAAAGCCCCGTTTTCACCCACAACCGCAAAAACTGGCCACATACGTGCGATGTGGTCGCACCAACCGGCAGGGCGACCTGTGATGGGGATGACGGTGATGCCAGCAGCCCAGAGGCGCTCGAGGGCTGCATAGGCGTCTGCTGTGAGACGCCCCTCTGTCGTCAGCGTGTCATCGATGTCGGTTAGTAGAAAACGGATGTTGGCCGCCTGGTCGGGGGCGAAGCTAGTGAGTGCGCGCATGCGGGTTCCGGGAAGGTGTTTCGGCCTCAGTAGGCCTTTACCGTGTGGATTATCTTAACGATTCTATAATAGGCTTTTAGATCCGCCTGATTGTCCGACAACCATGTCCGCCAAAATCTCCCTCGCCTCAAGTACAACGCCTGCATCGCCTTCGGCGATTTCGCCCGTTTCAGAGATCATCGATGAGCTCCGGATGGGCCGCATGGTGATTCTGGTCGACGAAGAAGACCGTGAAAACGAGGGTGACCTCGTCATGGCCGCTGAGTTTGTGACACCAGAGGCGATTAACTTCATGGTCACGCATGGCCGTGGCTTGGTTTGCCTAACCCTCACCGAGGAGCGTTGCCGGCAACTTGAGTTGCCGTTGATGGCGAACAAGAACGGAACCGCCTACGGTACAAACTTCACAGTTTCTATCGAGGCGGCTGAAGGCGTTGAAACTGGAATTTCGGTGGCGGACCGTGCGCGGACCGTGCGTGTGGCGGTTGCGCGGGATGCCAAGGCCTCCGATTTGGTGCAACCCGGTCACATTTTCCCATTGCGCGCTGTCCCCGGAGGGGTGCTGGTGCGAGCAGGTCATACTGAAGCCGGTTGTGATTTGACCGCAATGGCTGGTCTGACGCCTGCCGCTGTAATTTGTGAGATTTTGAAGCCTGACGGCACGATGGCGCGGCTGCCAGATCTAATTGAATATGGTCGTACGCACAATTTAAAACTCGGCACGATTGCTGATTTGATTCAGTATCGTAATGAGCACGAGTCTGTGATCGAACGCGTCGGGCAGCGGACTGTGCAAACCCCTTGGGGTGAGTTTGAAATGGTCGCTTACCGCGATACTGTCGCCGGACATCCGCATCTCGCCCTGGTGTCAGGACAAATCGATCCAGGTCAAGAAACGCTTGTGCGTGTGCATGAGCCGACTTCGGTGCTTGACGTGATTGATGTGCAAAGCCCCGGACATAGTTGGGGTGTCGCTGAAGCGCTTACTGCAATTCGCGAGGCCTCAGCCGGTGTGATGGTCTTTCTTAACTGCCAAGGTTCCGCCGATCACCTGTTTGGTCAAATTGCAGGATGGCAGGGCTCACCAACGGCGCCACCAGTCAAGCGCGAGCCTGGACGTATGGACTTGCGCACCTATGGCATGGGCGCTCAAATTTTGCGTGACTTGAACGTTGGACAGATGCGCCTGCTGGCGCGACCACGCAAGATGCCGAGCATCATGCCTGGCTTTGGTCTAGACGTCACAGGCTACGAACACCAACCTCCCACCCGTAACAAATAGGAAGCACACCATGAGCCCATACACCCTAACCCCGGACATGAACGGCGAGGGCCTGCATATTGGCATCGTCCGTGCCCGCTTCAATGAAGACATCGGCCTGATCGAACTCGATGCGTGTTTGCAGGAGCTCGAGAGTCTGGGCGTAGACGAGCGCGACATTATGGTCGTTACGGTACCCGGTGCCTTAGAGCTCGGCGTGACGCTCGCTCGCATGGCTGAAACCTTTGAGTTTGATGCACTGATTGCATTGGGTGCTGTCATTCGCGGTGAAACCTATCATTTCGAAATTGTGAGTAATGAAAGTGCTTCAGCGATTTCTCGCATTTCTCTCGAAACCGGGATTCCGGTTGCGAACGGTGTGTTGACAACCGAGACTGACGAACAAGCTGAAGTGCGCGCTGCGGACAAAGGCCGTGACTGCGCACAATGCGCAGTTGAAATGGCAAACTTGGTGGCTGCGCTCGAACCTGAAGCCGACGAAGACGACGAGGACGAAGATCTTGAACAATCCGACGCACGACGCTGAAGCGGGCGCGGCCAGTCCGCCGCGCAGTGCGCGTAGACGGTCTCGCGAACTTGCATTGCAAGGTTTGTATGCGTGGCTGGTGCGTGACACGGATAGTTTGCAAGATGCCGGAGAGATCGAGGCACACTTGCGAGACGAAGACGAGTTCGATCAGGCGGATGCAGTCTGGTTCCAAACCCTATTGCATGGCGCAATGAAGGACGCAACGGCATTGCGCGAGCAATTCTCGCCATTCATTGATCGTCCGCTTGCCGAGTTATCTCCCATTGAGCATGGCATTTTGTTGATTGGCAGCTACGAGCTTGTGCATCACGTCGAAGTGCCGTACCGGGTGGCGATTAACGAGGCCGTCGAGCTCGCTAAGTCGTTCGGTGGCACCGATGGCTTTAAGTTCGTAAATGGCGTACTCGACAAACTTGCCGCCCAAGTGCGCGCACCTGAAACCCGAGCGACAACCCGTCGTTGATCGTCTCCGGGGCAACCATACTCGTGCCATCCGAATTCGAACTCATCACGCGCTACTTTAGTCGACCTGTGCCGGGTGACATGCTTGGTGCGGGCGATGACTGCGCGTTGTTTTCCGTTAAGCCTGGTATGCAGTTGGCGACCAGCACTGATCTGTTGCTCGAGGGGCGTCATTTTTTTGCCGGGACCGATCCATTCCGGCTTGGGCATAAGGCGCTGGCTGTCAACCTCTCGGATCTGGCTGCAGTAGGCGCCAAGCCCCTTGCGTGTCTGTTGGGAATTGGTCTACCGAGTGTCGACGAACAATGGGTGTCTCGTTTTGCGGATGGGTTTTATGCGCTTGCCGATGAGTTCGGTTGCGTGCTAATTGGTGGTGATACTACACGCAGCATGCAAGGTATTACGTTGAGTGTCACGGTCTTTGGTGAAGTGACCCCTGAGCTTGCGATGCGTCGAAGCGCCGCGGTGCTGGGTGATGACATTTGGGTATCTGGGGCATTAGGTGCAGCGGACATTGCATGTCGAATGCTGTCTGGTGAGCTGCCACTGAATGCCGCGCTTCTGGCACAAACACGTCTCGCGCTCGAGAAACCAACGCCACGCGTTACGCTGGGTCGCAGACTCGCTCCACATGTGCACGCAGCGATTGATCTGTCAGATGGGCTCGTGCAAGATCTTGGACATATTCTGACGGCGAGTGGTGTTGCGGCTGAACTTGAAGAGTCCGCACTGCCTGTGCACGAAGCGTTGACGGGCTATGACGCCATGCAAGTGCGTCGTGCAATGCTTGCCGGAGGCGACGTGTATGAGCTTTGCTTCACCGCATCGCCTGCGCAGCGAGACAGTCTTCAGCGCATCGCAATCGAAATGGACGTTCCGTTGACTCGCATTGGTCGAGTCACCAGCGGATCAGGTACGGTCGTACGCGATGTGAGCGGGCATGCATTGTCCGACATCCCGAACGGGTTTGATCATTTCAGGAGTTCTGGTGACGCGCGTCTCTGAAAGGCACCTGACCAAGTGGCCGACATTGTCTTGGGTGTTTTCTGACCCCGGGCGAATGATGATGTTTGGGTTTGGATCGGGATTGGTTCGTCCTGGTTCTGGCACGTGGGGCACGTTGCTCGCTTGGCTACTCTGGAGCTTCTCGGCCGAGGGTGTCGGTGATACGGTGATCGCTATGTTCTTGGTCGCCTGTTTTGTTTACGGTTGTTGGGCTTGCGAGCGGGTCACTGCGCAGCTAGGTGTTGCTGATCATGTGGGAATTGTCTGGGATGAGTTCGTTGCATTTTGGCTCGTGCTGTGGCTCGTGCCAGATTCGTTAACGGCACAGGCTGCTGCTTTTGTCTTGTTCCGTTTCTTTGATACGGTTAAACCGCCACCGATTCGTCAGGCCGACGTACGCTTCAAAGGTGGTTTTGGAGTGATGTTCGATGACCTGCTCGCGGCGGGCTATACCTTGCTCGTCATGGCGATTTTGGTGCGTGTCGGCGTTGCCTTCTAATCGCACATGGACATTTTGAAAGAGGCTTTGCGTGCAAACTGAAATTGATACGTTATCTGAGCGTTTGGGGCAGCTCTTGGTGGCGCAGCAGGGCTGGCTTGCGACGGCTGAGTCTTGTACTGGGGGTCTGCTTGCCGGTGCTGTGACTGCAATTGCTGGCTCAAGCGCCTGGTTTGAACAAGGCTGGGTTACGTATAGCAATGGTGCGAAGCATGCTCAGTTGGGCGTGTCAAAAGAAGTCCTCAAACAGTTTGGTGCGGTGAGCAAGGAAGTGGCTGAGGCCATGGCGGCTGGGGTGCTGGCTAAGTCCCCGCCCGCAACATTAGCGCTGACCACGACCGGCATCGCCGGACCCGGTGGCGGCACTGCCGAAAAGCCTGTTGGCCTCGTGTGGTTTGCGTTTGCGCAACGTTTGTCGTCTGGGATTGTGATCCAGTCCGCTTCGCGAGTGTTTGAAGGTGATCGCAGTGCGGTGCGCCACGCGTCGGTGGCGTTTGCACTGCAGGCTGCCTGCGACTTACTGACCTCTTAGTCAGCAACCATCAACGATACGCGTTGATGTCATCGCGCGTCTGTTTTGCGGCGGCAGCAGCAGCTTCAGTCCAATGCCCTGGGCCCTTCGCATAAAGAATCGCTCGCGATGAGTTGATCATCATGCCGGTCTTCTGCGTGTTGCAACCCGCAGCGCAGGTTGCGGCGATGTCTCCACCTTGCGCACCGATTCCTGGCACGAGCAGCGGAATATCGTTGCCAACCGCATTGCGCACCGCAGCGAGCTCTTTGGGGAAGGTTGCCCCGACCACAAGCCCGCACTGACCCGTTTTGTTCCATTTGTTCGCAACCAGATCTGCTACGCGCAGATAAAGTGGCACACCGTCCGTCATCAAAAACTGCAGATCCGACCCGCCTGGGTTGGATGTCCGGCACAACACGATCACGCCACGATCTTCCCACTCAAGATAGGGGTCAACGGAGTCTGCTCCCAGGTAGGGACTGACGGTCACAGCATGGGCGTTGTAGCGCCCAAAGACCTCTTTGGCGTATTGGGTGGCCGTTGCGCCGATATCTCCACGCTTGGCATCTAGCACCAAGGGCAAGTGCGGATACTTTTCACGAATGTAGGCACAAAGGTCTTCGAGCTGACCTTCCGCACGTGCTGCCGCGAAATAAGCAATCTGAGGCTTGAAGCCGCATACGAACGGCGCGGTAGCGTCTACGATTTGTTTGCAGAACTGAAAAATCGCGTCAGGTTTGCCGTTTAACTCGGCCGGCATCTTAGTGACGTCTGGGTCAAGGCCCACCATCAGCAATGAGTTTGAGTTGGTCCAGGCGGCGTTAAGCGTGTTGATAAATGACATAGATGAGGGAAGTTGGTTTATAAATACCGACCGCCTGTACGATTCAGGCATGTCATTTTACTTCGGGAAGATAGCACGCCATGCCAATGCTCAATGTTCAAATCCTGCACGGTCACAGTCCTGCTAGCAAGACTGAGCTCTTAAAAAAGTTAACACAGTCTGTTGTGGATAGCATTGCCGCCCCGTTGGCGTCCGTGCGCGTAGTGTTGCAAGAGATTCCCGCCGAACACGTCATTGTTGCTGGTGAGCTGGGTAAAGAAATGGTGATGATTACGGTCGGCTTGATTCGCGGCCGTACCGAGGAACAAAAAGCAGCACTGATCGCTGCGATGGCAGATGCTACAGAGCGCGCAATTGGTGTCTCAAAGCAAAATATCCGAGTGATTCTTTTTGATCGTCCTGCAACAGATTTCGGCGTGGCAGGTGGCATTACGGCTAAGGCCGCGGGACGCTAAGCTCTTATTTTCATTATCTTTCAAAGACGAAGGCCTCAGAATGACAACCGTTTTGCAATATGAACAAGATGATCTGGGCGTGGTCACGCTCACGCTCAATCACCCAGAGACGCGTAACGCACTGACTGGTACGGGTATTGTTGAGGCAATGCTTGAGGCGTGCCATCGGATCGAGCACGATCCGAGTGTGCGTGCTGTCATCATTACAGCCTCCGGCCCAGTATTTTCGTCGGGTGGCAAGATTGACGAGATGCAAAGGCAGATTGGCTCTGGGTTTGGCAGTGACGTACTGCGCCAAGAGTATCGTCAGGGTATTCAGCGCCTGCCGCTAGCCATCCATCAAATCGAAGTGCCAACCATTGCGGCAGTCAATGGCCCAGCGATTGGCGCAGGATGTGATCTGGCCTGTATGTGCGACCTACGGATTGCCTCAGAACAGGCGACATTTGCCGAGAGCTTTGTGAAAGTCGGAATTGTGGCGGGCGATGGTGGCGCCTGGTTCCTGCCGCGCGTCATTGGTATGGCAAGAGCCGCCGAAATGTCCTTTACCGGCGAAGCAATTGATGCAAAGACGGCGCTCGATTGGGGAATGGTTTCGCGTATTGTGCCTGCGGCAGATCTGCTCACGACGGCGCAGACCCTTGCGCGCAAGATGGCTGTCAATTCGCCCCCAGCTGTGCGTATGACAAAACGCCTGCTGCGCGAGGGACAAACAGCCTCGCTTGCAAATTTACTTGAATTATCAGCAGCTTACCAAGCAATTGCCCATAAAACGCCTGAGCATGCCAAGATCGTTAATGACTTTAT
>JBEDEU010000111.1:0-7064 GCA_041175585.1 Pseudomonadota bacterium
TCCGAGCACAACTGCGTCGAGCTCATCGCCCTTCTTGAAGTTGCGCACAGCCTCTTCGCCTGTTTCAGTCCAGGACAAGTCCGAGAGATGAACCAAGCCATCGATGCCGCCTGCCAAACCAACAAACACGCCAAAGTCAGTGATCGACTTGATCGCGCCGCGAACCTTGTCGCCACGTTTGAAGTTTGCTGCGAATTCTTCCCATGGGTTCTGACGGCACTGCTTCATACCCAACGAGATACGGCGACGGTCTTCGTCAATCTCAAGAACCATGACTTCGACTTCTTCGCCGAGTGTCACAACCTTGCGTGGATCAACGTTCTTGTTGGTCCAATCCATTTCTGAAACGTGGACCAAGCCTTCAATACCGGCTTCAACTTCAACGAATGAACCGTAGTCGGTAAGGTTTGTGACTTTACCGAACAGACGCGTACCCTGTGGGTAACGACGTGCGAGACCCACCCATGGATCTTCGCCGAGCTGCTTGACGCCTAACGAAACGCGGCTCTTCTCTTGATCGAACTTGAGGACTTTTGCTTCGACTTCCTGACCAACAGTCAGAACTTCCGAAGGGTGACGCACGCGACGCCATGCCATGTCGGTAATGTGCAGCAGGCCATCGATACCGCCGAGGTCAACGAACGCGCCGTAGTCAGTGATGTTCTTAACCACGCCCTTGACGATCGAGCCTTCCTGCAGGTTCTCGAGGAGCTTCTGACGCTCTTCGCCCATGCTGGCTTCGAGCACAGCACGACGCGACAACACAACGTTGTTGCGCTTGCGATCGAGCTTGATAACTTTGAACTCCATGGTCTTGCCTTCGAAAGGCGTTGTGTCCTTGACAGGACGCAAATCAACCAACGAGCCAGGCAAGAACGCACGAATACCGGCGGTCATGACGGTCAGACCGCCCTTCACCTTGCCTGTAATCGTGCCGGTCACGAGTTCATTTTTGTCGAGCGACTGCTCGAGTGACAGCCAAGCAGACAAGCGCTTAGCGCGATCGCGGGACAGCACGGTATCGCCGTAGCCGTTTTCGAGCGAATCAATAGCCACCGACACAAAGTCGCCTGGTTTGACTTCGAGCTCGCCCTGATCGTTAAGGAATTCTTCGAGCGGAATCAGCGCTTCAGACTTGAGACCTGCGTTCACAACCACAAAGTTGTGATCGATACGAACGACTTCGGCGGAAATAACCTCGCCGGATTTCATGTCCTGCTTTTGGATACTTTCTGCAAACAGCGCGGCAAAACTTTCGCCGGCTTGGGTTGAGGTTTGTTGAGTTGACATGTAGGAGGAGTCCAGATGGCCTTTGGAGCCGGTTACACACCCGATTTGGGTGGAGTGGATAAAAACCTTGACCAGAGGTCAAGGATGCTTTGCACCGTTTGATCGATCGTCAGAGTCGACGAATCCACCACGTGTGCATCCTTTGCAGCGACGAGTGGCGCAACCGAGCGTTCAGTATCTCGGGCATCGCGGGCACGCATATCTGCAAGAAGGTCTTCTAGATTAGCAGAAATTCCCTTTTCGATCAATTGCTTAGCACGTCGTTCCGCTCGGGCCTGCACATCAGCAATCAAGAAAATCTTTACCTCAGCATCTGGGAACACGATTGTCCCCATATCCCTGCCATCCGCGACAAGCCCCGGGGCCTGACGAAAAGCGCGCTGACGGCCCAACAGGGCTGCGCGCAGCTTAGGATTCGGCGCAAGCCGTGACGCGAGGTTGCCAACATGCTCCTGGCGAATGACTCCAGAAACGTCCTGACCGTTGAGCAGGATCTCATCAGGGCGAAACTGGACGTCCAAGCGGGTTGCGATGTCGGCAACTGCTGTTTCGTTATCGGGATCAATCGCTTGCTGTAACACCGCGAGTGCCGTTAGCCGATAAAGCGCCCCGCTATCTAGAACTGTCCAACCAAGTACTGAAGCTACACGTTGCGCGACGGTTCCTTTACCAGAAGCGGTTGGTCCGTCAATCGTGATGACCGGGATTGCTCCACTCATGAAATCAGCCCACCATACACATCGAAGTAGGTCGGAAACGTTTTGCTCACACACCCGGGATCCAAAATCGTGACCCGGCTTTGACCAAATGCGGCAAGCGAGAAGCACATCGCCATGCGATGGTCGTCGTAGGTATGGATACTTGCGTCGCGCCAACCACCCTGAGCAATCGGAAAAACTCGCAGCCAGTCCGGACCACTCTCAACTTGCGCACCGAGCTTGCGCAGCTCAGTTTGCATCGCATCGATACGGTCGGTTTCTTTAACACGCCAGCTCCCAATATTACGTAAGGTGCATGGGCCGTCGGCAAACAAGGCGAGCGCCGCAGCGGTCATCGCTGCATCCGGAATTAAATTAAAGTCGGTGTCAAAGGCTTTGAGCTTTTCGCCGCGAGCAACCTGAATCCCGGTAACTTCGATCGAAGCTGCATCGCGCTTGACCTGAGCACCCATCGCCTGCACTGTATCGGCAAATGCCACATCGCCCTGAATGCTTTGCGCTCCTACCCCGACAATTTTGACGGGACCACCGCCGATCGCACCGAGCGCCAAAAAGTAGGAAGCGGACGAAGCGTCGCCTTCTACATAAATATGTTCGGGCGAACGATAAGCCGCACCAACCGGAACCACGAACTGCTGCCAACCATGGCGCTGCACGGTCACGCCAAAGCGCGCCATCAAATTGAGAGTGATATCGATATAGGGCTTAGAGATCAGCTCGCCAACAACATCTATCACTAAGGCCTTGCCAGAGCGCGCAACCGCAAGCGGTGCCGCCATCAACACGGCCGTTAAAAACTGACTGGATACTGAGCCTTGCACAGCAACACGATCTGAGAGCGCCCCAGAGGGTTCAATGTGCAGGGGTGGGTAACCCTCTTGACCAAGATAGTTGATACGCGCGCCCATTCCACGTAGGCCATCGACCAAATCGCCAATCGGGCGCTCATGCATACGAGGTACACCTGACAGGGAGTAATGCCCACCCATCATGGCGAGCGCCGCAGTCAATGGTCGAATCGCCGTCCCTGCGTTCCCCATGAAAAGCTCGGCACGCTCAACAGGAAAACGCGACACGCCATGCACGGTGACAGAGTCGGGTGCGTGCGTCGTAATTTGTACACCAAGCGCAGACAACGCGGTCAGCATGACGTGCGTGTCGTCCGATTGCAATAAGCCATCTATGCGGGTCGCGCCAGAGGCCAGTGCAGACAAGAGCAACACGCGATTTGAGATACTTTTTGAGCCCGGCAAATTCACGGTGCCAAGTGCGGCGACCGCTGGCCGTAACTGCAAACTAGGCAGACTACTCATTTAGAACTACCGGGCCAGTCAGAGCGAGCTTGTGCAGCACGCGCAAGCATATCTTCAAGCCAAACGGCATCGTGCTCACGTAATGCATGCTCAGCCTGGTCCATCACCTGCCGCAGACTAGCGAGCTCAGCGAGCACTGCATCTCGGTTCGCCATGAATATATCGCGCCACATCTCTGGCGAACCCTGAGCAACACGCGTAAAGTCTCTAAAACCAGTACCTGCAGTTTCTAACTTTAGAGCCGCGTCGTCGCCCGAGATGATGTATTGCATGAAGAGCGCAGCGACCCAATGCGGTAAATGGCTCACGGCCGCAACAGCACCATCGTGTTGACTCGGATCAATACAAACAACATTGGCGCCGCATTGCTGCCAGGCAGCCTGAACAGTCGCAATATCTTGTGGATGATTTTCAACAAGAGGCGTCAGCATGACACGCCGCCCTTGGTAGAGATCAGGATTCGCTGCTTGCGGCCCTTTTTCGTGTGATCCCGCCATCGGGTGCCCCGGTACAAACTGTGCAATCCGCGAACCCAAACCCGTGCGCGCTGCCTCGATCACATTGCGCTTGGTGCTGCCGCCATCCGTGACGATCGTCTTAGGACCCAAGTGCGGGGCGATCTCAGAAAAAATAGCCTCGAAGGCGCCCACAGGTGCTGCGATAAAAATCAAATCAGCACGTGCTGCAGCCTCTTTAAGCGTGACGGCCTCATCAATCAGACCTAGCGCAACCGCTTGTGCAAGCGTTTCAGGACGACGTCCTGCACCGAGCACTCGACCCAGACTACCGGCACGCCGCAACGCAGCCGCAAAAGAGCCGCCGATTAAACCAACGCCGATTACCGCAAGCGTGCCAATTTTTAGCGTAGTCATCGTCAAGGCGCCGTTTTCAGTACCGCCGTCAACGCGTCGATAAAAGTCTGATTCTCATGGGGCAGACCGATCGAGACGCGCAACCATTCAGGCAGGCCATCACCAGCGACGGGGCGCACGATGACGCCGCGCTTGAGCAACTCGAGGTTAATGCGTGCCGCATCACCCACCTTCACTAGAACGAAATTGGCGTAGCTGGGAACAAACTGTAAGCCAAGTTTTTCAAAAGCCTTCTGCAGTTGCTCCTTTCCGTCGCGATTGACTGCAAAACTCTTCGTCAAAAACTCTTTGTCGTTTAACGCCGCAATTGCAGCGGCTTGCGCCAGTGAGTTCACGTTAAAAGGCTGACGCACGCGGTTAAGCAGATCTGTGAGCGCGGGCTGTGCCATAGCAAACCCAACACGTAAACCAGCGAGTCCATAAGCCTTTGAGAAACTGCGCGACACAATCAGATTTGGGTAACGCTTGACGAGTGCCACACCATCGACGCGCAAAGCGGGCTCTAGAAACTCGTTGTAGGCTTCATCCAAAACAACCGTGACGCGTGTGCCATGACGGGTAGCTACGCCTGCCAAGAAGGTTTCAATCGCTTCGATCGACAAATACGTACCGGTCGGATTATTGGGATTCGCCACGTACACAATTTTTGTCTCGGGCGTAATAGCCTCAAGCATTGCTGGCAAATCATGTCCATGATCTTTCGCAGGCACAACAATATGCTTGGCACCTCGGGCTTGTGTCGCCAGACGGTAAACCACAAACGCAAATTGGGAATACACCACAGCACTGCCCGGCTCAATCAAGGCTGAGGCCACAAGCTCAAGAATGTCATTCGAACCATTGCCAAGCGTGAGCCATGCTTGATCTACACCGAAGCGCTGCGAAATCGCTTTCTTTAAATCAAAACCCGCTGGGTCAGGATAACGACCAAGATTCGCAACGGCAGCACTCAACGCCTGCTTTGCCGACTCTGGCATACCCAGTGGGTTTTCATTCGAAGCAAGCTTGACGATCTTTGAAGCATCAAGACCAAACTCCCGCGCGAGCTCTTCAATTGGCTTGCCAGCTTGATATGGAGCGATGGCGGCGATGTGTGAGGGCGCACTTAAGACGGAATCTTTTGCAGACATAAGAAAAGCACCAACAAAATGAGGTCAATAAATAGGACTTATGACTGCGCAGGATAGGAACCCAGCAGTTTGAAAAAAGCGCAATGCGAGGCAAGCACAGCGAGCGCTTTCTTTACACGCTCATCGTGCGCATGTCCTTCGACATCCACATAAAAATAGTATTCCCATTGGCCATTACGAGCTGGACGGGACTCAAAACGCGTCATTGACACACCATGCTCAGACAGCGGCGCAAGCATCTGATAAACCGCCCCCGCCCTGTTCGGCACAGCGAGAATCAAGCTGGTCTTATCCTTACCACTCGGCAAGTTCTCAATGTGTCCGATTGCCAAAAAGCGCGTGCGGTTTTGCGAATCGTCTTGTATCCCGTGCGCAACAACTTTGAGGCCCCAGGCATGCGCCGCTATGTCGCTCGCGATTGCGGCGCAGCTCGGATCAAGCGATGCGAGCCGTGCCGCTTCGGAGTTGCTTGAAACAGATTCACGGGGGATCCCTGGGTGCTCGCGATTCAGCCAATTTTGACATTGTGCAAGTGCCTGAGGATGCGCCATGATTTTGGTGATGTTGTTCATGTCACCCGCTTTAGACAACAAGCAGTGACGAATCAACAAAGAACGCTCACCCAATATCTTGACAGGCGAACCCAACAACAAATCAAGGCTGCGGTTTACAGCACCCTCCGTTGAATTTTCAACAGGCACCATACCCACTTGCGCCGCACCGCCTTCAACTGCGCGAAACACTTCATCGAACGAGGCACAAGGCAAGCTCGTCACAGCGTGACCAAAATGTTCAAACGCTGCTTGCTCAGAGAAGGAACCAGCGGGCCCCAAGTAGGCTACCGTCAGCGATTGCTCGAGCGCACGACAGGAAGAAATGATTTCAGTCCAAACGGAAGCGATTCCCTCGGCCGGGAATGGACCGCGATTGAGTTCCTGCAACTGACGAATAACTTGCGACTCACGCTCGGGGCGCAACACCGGGCCCGTTGCATTGTGCTTGTGCTTGACCTCACCCACTTCTTGAGCGGTCAAGGCGCGTCGATTCAACAGATCGAGAATTTCAGCATCAATCTGATCAATGCGCTGACGCAACGGCAGCAACTGTTCTTGCAATGACTTATCCATGAGCGCGTTCAAAATCCTTGAGATAGTCTATGAGGGCCTGCACACCCTCCAATGGCATTGCGTTATAGATGGAAGCACGCATCCCACCGACACTTTTGTGTCCCTTCAACTGCATCAAACCTCGCTCTTGGGCACCTTTCAAAAAGACGCCATCAAGGGACGTGTTACGCAAGAAAAAAGGGACATTCATGCGTGAACGTACCGAAGGGTGCACCGGCAGAGTATAAAAATCGCTTTGATCAAAATAGTCGTAGAGCGTGCGCGCCTTCACGATATTGCTCTGCTCAATTGCAGCTAAACCACCCTGCTGCTTGAGCCACTTAAACACTAATCCGGCGATATAAATCGCATACGTCGGCGGTGTGTTGTACATCGAGTGCTGTGCATCTACATTCTTGTAGTCGAAGGCAGAGGGACAAATCGCTAAAGCATGACCAATTAAATCCCGACGAACAATAACCATCGTCAAACCTGCAGGCCCCGCATTTTTTTGCGCACCTGCAAAAACCATTCCGGCACGATCAACCTGCATCGGCCTGGAGAGAAAGTGCGATGACGCATCTACAACAAGGGGGACGTCTGGCGCACCGAGCGCCTGCATATCGGGCCAATC
>JBEDEU010000112.1:0-7063 GCA_041175585.1 Pseudomonadota bacterium
GCGTTGGCACTCTCAAGGCAACAATGATCAACGCAGGCATACCCACTATTTTTGTGGATGCTGCAGCAGTTGGATGCACCGGTACTGAGTTGCAAGAAGACATTAATGGTGATCCCGAAAAGCTCGCCATGTTTGAAAAAATACGCGCCTATGGTGCTTTGCGTATGGGTTTAATCAAAAACCTGGACGAGGCCGCGAAGCGCCAACACACACCTAAAGTCGCCTTTGTTGCCAAGCCTGCCGACTACGTTTCGTCAAGCGGCAAAGCGGTTGCTGCCTCTGACATCAACGTGCTGGTGCGTGCGCTCTCGATGGGTAAGCTACATCACGCAATGATGGGCACGGTTGCGGTGTCTATTAGTGCTGCAGCTGCCATTCCAGGCACAACCGTCAATCTGGCAGCCGGTGGTGGCAAGCGTGATGCTGTGCGTTTTGGTCATCCGTCTGGCTCTTTACGGGTTGGCGCAGAAGCCGCTCTCGTTGATGGCGAGTGGAAAGTTACTAAAGCAATTATGAGCCGCAGCGCTCGTGTCCTAATGGAAGGCTGGGTCCGGGTACCTCAATATGTCTGAACACATTGCCGTTGTGCTCACGTTTAGTTTCACCCTCTTCATCACATGCAGCTTTGTCTTTGTGATCTCAAGCGTCTACCTGTTGATGTTTAAGATCAAGCAAGCCAATGAGCTATTCAAGCACCCCTACCTGCGCGAAAAAAAATTCAATCAATTCTCGATTAGCATTCGTCTGACAATTATCTTGGATTATTTTTTGCGCACATTGTTTTCGCGCACTAACCTCTGGTTCGCGAAAAACGCCAATCAACTCCTCTCACACGTGGATCCCAAAGAGATTCCGATGAGCGTGCGTTGGCCAATCGTTGGGCTGTGGGGCAGCTGTATGATCGGACTCGTGGCCATGGTAACGCTCTGGGCCACACTCATCGTGGGCTCCAAATAATGCAAGACATTCAACACGACAACGCAGCGCACCGATTTTTCATGATGATCGACGGTCATCGCTGTGTGCTGGATTACGCCCTGTCGAATGACACGATGACGATCACCCACACCGGAGTGCCTGAGGCCCTCGGCGGACGTGGACTAGCAGGCCAAATTACACGCTTTGCACTCGAGCACGCTAAGCAGCAGGGTTGGAAAGTCGTGCCACGATGCAGTTATGCAGCCGTTTACATTCAGCGGCATCCAGAATATGCAGGCTTGGTGGCATAAAGCACATAACAATCCAACAAAACTAAGTTTTATTTTTATTTAAGTCTTATATAAGATATAAGACACTTGCCCGTCGACCCGCTTCACTTTACAATTAATCCTACCAATTTTCCTCACCTCAAAGGCGCTCCCATGCTCGAAGCCTATCGCCAACATGTTGCCGAACGCGCAGCCATCGGCATTCCTCCTCTCCCTTTGTCAGCCCAACAGACAGCAGATCTGATTGCCTTGCTGCAATCGCCTCCAGCTGGCGAGGGCGACGCTCTGGTCGAACTGATCACGCACCGCGTACCAGCAGGCGTGGACGATGCCGCGAAAGTCAAGGCAGCCTACCTCGCTGCGGTGGCAAGTGGCAAAGAAAAATGCTCCCTCATCTCGCGTGCCAAGGCAACTGAGTTGTTGGGCACCATGCTCGGCGGCTACAACATTGGCCCCATGGTCGAATTGCTCGATGACGCCGAAGTGGGCAAGATCGCTGCAGAGGGCCTGAAGAAAACACTGCTGATGTTTGACGCATTTCATGACGTCAAAGAAAAGGCTGCCAAAGGCAATGCAAACGCGAAAGCTGTGATGCAGAGCTGGGCCGATGCTGAGTGGTTTACCAGCCGTCCTGAGGTCCCCAAGAGTCTGACCGTCACGATTTTTAAAGTGACTGGCGAGACCAACACGGATGACCTGTCCCCCGCGCCAGACGCATGGAGCCGTCCTGACATTCCCTTGCACGCTTTGGCGATGCTCAAAAACCCACGCCCAGGGATTGAGCCACAAGAGCCTGGCAAAATCGGACCGATCAAGTTCATCAACGATCTAAAAAACAAAGGCAACCTCGTTGCTTACGTTGGTGACGTTGTCGGTACTGGCTCTTCACGCAAATCTGCGACCAACTCGGTTCTCTGGTTCACTGGCGAAGACATTCCTTTCGTACCAAACAAGCGTTTTGGTGGCGTGTGTTTGGGTAATAAGATTGCACCGATCTTCTACAACACGATGGAAGACGCAGGCGCACTGCCTATCGAACTTGATGTCTCGGGCATGAACATGGGCGACGTCGTAGAACTGCGTCCATACGAAGGTCAAGCACTGAAAGATGGCAAAGTGATTTCGAAGTTTGAAGTCAAGTCCGAAGTGCTATTTGACGAAGTGCGTGCGGGCGGACGTATTCCGTTGATCGTCGGTCGCGGCCTGACAGCCAAAGCGCGTGAGGCTCTCGGTCTGCCAGCCTCAACCTTGTTCCGTTTACCCACGACCCCAGCGACAAGCAAGAAAGGTTTCACCCTTGCCCAGAAGATGGTCGGTCGTGCTTGCGGATTACCAGAAGGCCAAGGCGTTCGTCCAGGTGCTTACTGCGAACCCAGGATGACTTCAGTGGGCAGCCAGGATACGACAGGCCCAATGACCCGCGACGAACTTAAAGACCTCGCATGCTTGGGCTTCTCTGCTGATTTGGTCATGCAGTCGTTCTGCCACACTGCAGCCTACCCAAAACCGGTTGACGTGAAAACGCAGCACACACTGCCACAATTCATGAGCAACCGTGGCGGCATTTCCCTGCGCCCGGGCGATGGCGTGATTCACTCATGGCTCAATCGTATGCTCTTGCCTGACACAGTCGGCACAGGCGGCGATTCGCACACTCGCTTCCCCATCGGTATCAGCTTCCCAGCAGGCTCAGGTCTCGTTGCGTTTGCTGCAGCCACTGGAGTGATGCCACTCGACATGCCCGAATCGGTCTTAGTGCGCTTCAAAGGCAAAATGCAGCCTGGTGTAACACTGCGTGATCTGGTTAGCGCCATTCCACTGTATGCGATCAAAGCGGGTCTGTTGACTGTTGAGAAGCAAAACAAGAAAAACATTTTCTCAGGTCGCATCCTGGAAATCGAAGGTCTGCCAGATCTCAAAGCTGAACAGGCGTTCGAGTTATCCGATGCATCGGCAGAGCGCTCTGCAGCGGGCTGTACAGTTCGTTTGAACAAAGAGCCTGTCATTGAATACATCAACAGCAACATCGTGATGTTGAAGTGGATGATTGCAAATGGCTACGACGACGAACGCAGTATCCGCCGCCGTATTGAAGCAATGGAAGCATGGCTGGCCAACCCACAGTTGCTCCAGCCGGACGCTGACGCAGAATACGCAGCCGTGATCGAGATCGATCTAGCTGACATCCACGAGCCAATCGTCGCATGCCCGAACGATCCTGATGATGTGAAGTTCTTGTCAGAAGTCGCGGGCGCCAAGATTGACGAAGTGTTTATCGGTAGCTGCATGACTAACATCGGTCACTTCCGTGCCGCCTCGAAGTTACTTGAAGGCAAGCGTGACATGCCCGTTAAGTTGTGGATTGCACCTCCGACGAAGATGGACGCAGCCCAACTCACCGAAGAAGGCCACTACGGGGTCTTCGGTGTCGCCGGCGCTCGCACAGAAATGCCAGGATGCTCGTTGTGCATGGGCAACCAAGCTCAGGTGCGTGAAGGCGCGACAGTCATGTCGACCAGCACACGTAACTTCCCGAACCGTTTGGGTAAGAACACGAATGTGTACCTTGGTTCAGCTGAACTGGCAGCCATTTGCTCGAAACTTGGCCGTATCCCAACCAAAGAAGAGTACATGGCCGATATGGGCGTGATCAAAGAAAGCAGCAAGGATATCTATAAGTATCTGAACTTTGATCAAATCCCTGACTACAAGGATGTCGCCGACGCGGTTTAAACGCTGCTGTTCGCAACACCATAACGCCCGTCTCGTGCCCTGCGCACCTGGCGGGTGTTTTTTTGTTCTGCAGGGAATCAGACAAACAGGCGTTAGAGAAAAGCTATTGTTCGTTACACTAGCGTTCTTTCAGCAAGTTCTGTCAGCTTATGGTTCGCGCCCGTTCAACACCCTCCTCTACCCGTCTGAATCGCGATGCGACCCGTCTGGTCTCACTCGCTCTGGCACTACACAGCTCCGGTAGCCGCGTGGAGGATCAATTCTGGGAAAGCGAACTCGGCGCGCTGTTAAACAAGCTCATGCGTGCGGGCAACGATACGGTCATTGATTCCGCTCTCGATCACCTGTCCAAGACCAATCTTGGTGGCTACGAAGTTCTAATCGAACAGGCGGAAACACTCTCCGAGTCATGCGTGATTGAGAAAGACGGTGCACGCCACGACGTACTACTGATTGTGGCACCCATCGTTGCCTGGACCCGTTACAGCATCCCCGCATGCGACCTGCCAGCTAGCACTGTCGCGCTGCTGCAAAGCCACCTACAAACGCATGTGCTCGCCGCAAATACGCAGGTTGCAGTCATGCCAAGACTCGCAAGCCTCGACCAAATGCCTCGCAGCTTTTGTGAGACGTGGGAATGGCTACTCAAACTCGGCGCGCAAGCCCTGGGATTGCCGGGTGCCCTGCCCAAGCTCAATACCGAACCCGATGCCTTCAACATGCTGGCGGACACGCGCTATCTGGTTGCTGCCGTCGCGATCCCTGAGGGTCAGCCATTGTTTCGCTGGCAAGAAGAGCCGGGTGAGCTTGGTGATGGACGGATTAAATGCCTTGAAAACTGGGGCGATGCCACCCAGTCCTTGTTTGGCGAGCTACTAGCTGGCTGCGGCTTTGAGATTCTGGTCCCAGATGCCTACTACGTCAGCAACCGCGAAGCGGACCGCCGCGTGCGTCCACTTTCGGTCAAGGCAGCTGTCTCATGGCTTGGCTCTGCGCTCAATATCGACGCTAGCCAGTTACGCGCGGTCGTCGCGGGCTGCGGCGAACAGCGCATCGATGAGTACCGGATAGGCTTCACGCAAAAAAATCAGAACGAGGTGGTTTACGGCTGTCTTTGGCCTTTGTATGGTCGTGAAGAAGACCAACCTCTGATGGATAACGAACCAACGCCAATCGATACCGTAGATGAAATCGCCGCTCTGCTTAAAGAGTGTGGCGTCACCGACATTCGCCGTCTACCAGGCACGCTACCACCGGACTTTTGTGAAGACTGTGGCGCACCACACTTCCCAAACCCCTCAGGTGAGATGGTGCACGCAGAGCTACCTGAAGACGCCGAAACGGCGCCTGCGCACTTTCACTAGCGATGCACGCGGATATTTTTTGCCGCGTCGTCGACAACTATGGTGACATCGGCGTCACCTGGCGACTCGCACGTCAACTCCAAAGCGAGCACGGATGGTCTATTCGTCTTTGGGTCGATATCCTTGATAGCTTTAACAAACTTGAGGCGCGCGTCAGTCCTGAACGCAATCTTCAGATTGTCGACAACATCGAGGTTGTGAGTTGGACAAACCCAGCACCAGACATCGCCCCCCATCCCGTTGTCATCGCCAGCTTCTCATGTGAGCTGCCACCCGCCTTTCAGGCCCGAATGACTCCTGAGGACACCCTCTGGATCAACCTGGAGTATCTGAGTGCGGAAGCCTGGGTCGAGGGATGCCACGGACTCCCGTCGCTGCGCTCCGATGGACTGAATTCCAACTTCTTTTTTCCTGGCTTTACCTCCCAAACAGGCGGTTTAATCAGAGAGTCAGGGTTGTTATCCGCCCGCGATAGTTGGCAAGCCGACCCTAACCGACAGCTCCAATGGATCAAGTCCCTGGGGGTATCACCCGAAGGCTTGCAGACCTGGCGCTCAGGGCGATTGATCTCGGCCTTCTGTTACCCACAAGCCCCGCTCAGTGCATTTTGCAAGGATTTGGCGAGCGATCCTGTGCCGACGCTCCTGCTTATCCCTAAGGGCATCGCGAGCGACACACCAAGCGGACAACAAGGCAACCTTCACATCGCACGCATACCGTTCACAACGCAACAAGAATACGATCAAACTCTCTGGACGGCTGATCTCAATATTGTCCGCGGCGAAGACTCTTTTGTGCGGGCGCTGTGGGCCGCAAAGCCCGCCATCTGGCATATCTACCCACAAACGGAAGACACTCACTTAGTCAAGCTTGATGCTTGGCTCGCACGCACGTCACTGCCTGCAGCCGCACAGTCCTGCATCAGGAACTGGAACCTCGAGAATGCTTCAGCAGCTGAGGCATCCTCCTTTCATTGCGTTTTTGACTCTTCGACCTTCTCGGCTTGGGCCTCAGCAGCCAAAGAGCTTGCGGCAGAGCTAGCCAGAAACCAAAATCTTGCTGAGTCGCTCAATCTCTTTTGTCGCACGAAAAGTAAGCATTAAGCCAAATTCAAAGCAGTTAAGCCCTGAACAGGCTAGAATAGAGGGCTTTTTTACAAAACCGCTCCGGCAATCGAGTCCCGGAGACCCCAAGTTACCGGAGTTTTAAGCATGAAAACCGCACAAGAGCTGCGCGTAGGCAACGTCGTGATGGTTGGCAAAGATGCCGTCGTCGTGCAACGCGCCGAATACAGCAAATCGGGCCGCAACGCATCGGTCGTTAAACTCAAATTTAAAAACCTGCTGACTGGTTCTGGCAGCGAAACCGTGTCCAAAGCCGACGAAAAGTACGATGTCGTCGTGCTTGATCGCAAAGAGTGCACTTACTCTTACTTTGCAGATCCAATGTACGTTTTTATGGATGCCGATTTCAACCAGTATGAGATCGAAGCAGACAGCATGGGCGACGCCCTGCACTACCTCGAAGAAGGCATGCCTGTTGAAGCTGTTTTCTATGATGGTCGTGCGATTTCTGTTGAATTGCCCACCATGGTTGTCCGCGAAATTGTCTACACCGAACCTGCTGTTCGCGGTGACACTTCGGGCAAAGTCATGAAGCCAGCAAAAATCAACACCGGTCATGAGCTTCCAGTTCCGCTTTTTTGCGCGATTGGTGACAAGATCGAAATCGACACACGCACTGGCGAGTACCGCAGCC
>JBEDEU010000113.1:0-6886 GCA_041175585.1 Pseudomonadota bacterium
AGCCTCAGCAATCCGGAACCAAGGCACCAATTCGTCGCGATAGCCCATGTAATTGGCTAAGATTCGCTTGAATCGTTCGTTTTTCGCTGAAGTTTGTTCGTAAATCTTTTGCGAAGCATCCCAGCACGCATCCATCACCGCGCGTGGGAAGGGACGCAACTGTGTACCTTGCGAGAGCAAACGACGCAGTGCGGTCGAGTTGAGGTTGTCGTAACGCGCTGTCATGGTGACAGTCGCTGCACGGCTAGCGGCCTCAATGATCGACTGATAGCTCTTTGGAAGCTTTTCCCACTCGCCCTTGTTAATGTAGAGCGATGTTTGAGCACCACCCTCCCACCAGCCTGGGTAGTAGTAGAACTTGGCAACTTTGCCGAAACCAAGCTTCTCGTCATCGTAAGGACCCACGAACTCAACAGCGTCGAGCGTGCCTTTTTCAAGCGCTGGGTAGATATCACCTGCAGGCAACTGCTGAGGAACCACGCCCAGTACTGACAGCACTTCGCCAGCGAAGCCCGCTGTGCGCATCTTCAAGCCTTTGAGGTCATCAACCGACTTAATTTCTTTGCGGTACCAACCGCCCATCTGGGTACCTGTATTACCCAGCGGGAAGTTCACGACGTTGTAGTCACCGTAGACTTCGCGCATGAGCTTCATGCCATCGCCTTCCCACATCCAGGCGTTCATTTGGCGCGCGTTCAGGCCGAATGGCACCGCAGTGTCAAAACTGAGTGATGGATCTTTACCATGGTAGTAGTAGCCGCTGGAGTTACCCATCTCAACGGTATTTTTCTGCACAGCGTCCAAAACTTGCAGTGGTGGAACAATTTCACCACCAGGAAAGTTGCGGATATTGAACTTACCGTTCGTACCTTCACGTACGTAGCGCGAGAACAACTCGCCAGTGCCCCACAACGTATCCAAACCGCGGGTAAAGCTTGAAGCCAACCGCCAGTTAAGCGTGGGCGCGTCTTGCGCAAAAACGGGTGCGGCAACTGCCGCGCTGCCGGCGACTGCGCCGACACTAGCTTTCTTTAAGAACGAACGACGTTGCATACGAGGTCTCCTCGGGAAGTTTATTCAGGCGTATCGAAACGCCCGATTGCGGCAATATTACACTGCACAAGGGTGCGAAATACGGCAATCGCGATCTTGCTCGGGCATTCCCTAGGTCCCGGCGATTGCCATGCGCTCAATCAAAATCGAGCCGGTCGTTTTGCTTCCTCGGGTGATCGAGTCGGCCCCGATGGCCACAATCTGGGCAAACATCTCTTTAAGATTGCCCGCGATCGTAATTTCTTCCACCGCATGCTGGATTTTGCCGTTTTCAACCCAGTAGCCGAACGCGCCGCGGGAATAGTCGCCCGTGACGTAATTCACGCCCTGCCCAATCAGCTCGGTCACCAATAACCCGGTACCCATTTTGCGTAACATCGCGTCCAAATTGTCTTGCCTGCGCGTCTGCGTCGATCGCATGACCAGGTTATGCGAACCACCAGCGTTACCGGTAGTCGTCATACCGAGCTTGCGGGCGGTGTAGCTCGACAAGAAATAGCCCTGCAATACGCCGGCTTGGACCAGTTCGCGGGCCTGCGTACGTACGCCCTCCTCATCGAAAGGGGAACTACCCATCGCGCCCTTGATATGGGGGTCTTCAGCGATCTCGATATGGGAGGGGAATATCTCTTTACCGAGTGCATCCAGCAAGAAACTGGTTTTTCGGTAAAGCGCTCCGCCGTTGACCGCTTGGGTCAACGCACCTAACAACCCAAGCGCCAGCGGCGCTTCAAACAACACAGGGAAATGTCCAGTGGGAATCCGTCGCGCAGACAGCCTGGATAAGGCGCGCTCAGCGGCGTAACGACCTACCGCAGCGGGGTTGGCTAATTTTTTTGCGGAACGATCACTGGTCGACCAGTAGTCATGTTGCATGGACTGTCCGCGCCCAGCAATCGGCGCGACTGACAAGCCATGGCGCGAAAACGCATAGCCGTCAAGAAATCCACGGGTGTTACCCAGAATAAAGTGACCCTCATGGGTGTCGATCGACGCCCCCTCTGTATTTGTAATGCGCTTGTCGGTCGCCAGAGCCGCATGCTCGGCCTCGAGCGCCATCTCGGTGGCTTGCTCAACGGTGACTGCCCACGGATGGTGTAACTGCAATGTGTTCCCTGCGCCGATTGCGAGCAAATCAGCATCCGGCAAGCCCGCAGCGGGGTCTTCAGCGGTGTAGCGCGCGATATGCCAGGCAGCTTCGACCGTCTGACGCAACGCTGCGTCGGAAAAGTCTGATGTTGAGGCCGAACCACGGCGTTGTCCTGCAAATACGGTGATATCCAGCGAACGATCGCGTGTTTGCTCAACGGTTTCGACTTTGCCACGGCGTACCGAAACCGCTAAACCTTGCGCTTCAGAAGCCTCGGCCGCGGCATCGCTCGCCCCTAGGCTGCGTGCATAGTCGAGTGTACGAGTCACCAAATCTTCAAAAATCGGCCGATTTTTAGCGATTGGCAAGAAAGAATGTGATGTAGCCATATTGGTCCATTAGCGTGAAGCTTTATGATAGCCCCTATGACACACGAAATCCCTCAATCTCCTGACGAACTTCCGGACAACGTTTACGACGGTCCCAGCAAGTCGCAAGTTAAGCGCGACATGTTGGCACTGTTGGACCTCGGCAAAGAACTCGTCGACCTGTCGCCGGAGCGACTGAAACAGCTGCCTCTCTCAGAACGCCTGTACGAGGCAATCCGTCTGGCGCAACGAACAACAAGCCGCGAGGGTTTGCGTCGACAAGTACATTACGTCGGCAAACTCATGCGCGATGCACAGGCCGACGAGATCCGCACGCAGCTCGATACTTGGAAAAACGGCTCCCGTGAGCAGACGCAGGCCATGCATCGCCTCGAAACGTTGCGCGATCGGTTGTTAAAAGACGATGGGGCGCTGACGACTCTTCTCGAAAAATATCCTCAAGCGGACGTGCAACACTTGCGCAGTCTGATCCGCGAAGGGCGCAAAGAAGTCACCGCCAATCAGGCATTGCGCCCAGGCCAGGAGCCACAACGTAAACATTACCGTGCGCTCTTCCAGGCGCTTAAGTCTTTACAAGACTCGGACACACAAGATTCGGATACCGCAAAATGACAACGCCCACTCTACTCGACTGTGTCGAACACGAAACAGGACCACAACCCACCCATAGCGTCCTTTGGCTGCACGGACTCGGTGCGGATGGCCACGACTTTGCGCCAATCGTGCCCGAGCTGCGGTTACCGGCATCGCTGGCAGTACGCTTTATTTTCCCGCACGCAACCATCCAGCCCGTCACGATCAACGGCGGCATGGCGATGCGCTCTTGGTATGACATCCTCACACCTAATTTAGTTAAGCGCGAGGACGAGGCTGGCATTCGCACATCTGAGCAAGCTATTCAAGCACTCATCACGCGTGAAAACGCCCGCGGCGTGCCGACGTCACGCATCGTTCTGGCCGGGTTCTCCCAGGGTTGCGCAATGACCTTGCACACCGGCATTCGCCTGAAAGAAAAACTCGCGGGTCTAATGGGCTTGTCGGGTTACCTCCCGCTTATCGACATGGCTGCGCAAGAACGCCACTCAGCTAACGCCACGACACCTATTTTTTTGGCACACGGCACACACGATCCCGTTGTGACGCTCGAGCGTGCTGAAGCGTCACGCGCCAAGCTGGTCGACCTGGGGTATTCAGTGCAATGGCACACCTATCCGATGCCACACTCGGTATGCGCACAAGAGATCAACGACATTTCCAGTTTTTTGCAAAGCGTCTTGCTTTAAATCATTAAAAGGTTTTTCTGATGACCGCAGCTTCAACACCTGTTCGCACGCGCTTCGCGCCCTCACCTACAGGTTTTCTGCATTTGGGCGGCGCACGTACCGCACTGTTTTCCTGGGCGTTTGCGCGCCACTATGGCGGCACGTTTATTTTGCGCGTCGAGGACACTGATCTCGAGCGCTCAACACCCGAGGCCGTGCAGGCAATTCTGGATGGCATGACGTGGCTTGGCCTGACTCCCGACGAAGGCCCATTCTTTCAAATGCAGCATATGGACCGCTATCGTGAAGTTGTGGCGCAAATGTTAGCAGCGGGAACCGCCTATCACTGCTACAGCTCACCAGATGAAGTTGAGGCCATGCGCGAGCGTGCACGTGCAGCAGGACAAAAGCCACGTTACGACGGCACCTGGCGCCCCGAGCCCGGAAAAAAACTCCCACCGATTCCAGCAGATCGCAAACCGGTCGTGCGTTTCAAAAGTCCGCAAGACGGTGCTACGGCCTGGGTGGATATGGTCAAGGGTCCTATTAGCTTCGACAATACCGAACTTGACGATCTGGTGATTGCTCGTCCAGACGGAACTCCCACCTATAACTTCTGTGTGGTCGTTGATGACTGGGATATGCGTATCACCCATGTACTGCGCGGCGATGATCACGTCAACAACACGCCACGACAAATCACGATTTTGCGAGCATTAGGCGCACCCATCCCTGAGTATGGCCACGTGCCAATGATTCTTGGCCCAGATGGTGAAAAACTATCCAAACGCCATGGCGCAGTGAGTGTCATGGAATATGACCGTGACGGCTACCTGCCCGAGGGAATGATTAACTACCTTGCACGTTTGGGCTGGAGTCACGGTGATGACGAACTGTTTTCACGTGCTCAACTAGTCGAATGGTTTGACCCCCAGCACTTGTCGAAATCCGCAGCACAGTGGGATCCGAAAAAGCTAAATTGGGTCAACGCTCACTACATCAAACAATGCGACGATGAGAAGCTTGCAGAGCTCGTGACACCTCGCGTGACAGCGCGCGGCGGTGACACCCAGCGTACTGATTTGGTAGCCGTGGTCAAGCTCTTAAAGGACAGAGCTGAGACACTCGAGCAACTTGCTGACGCAGCCATGTTGTTTTGCGGAGCGTTCACACCGGCAACTGATGAATTACGTGCACAGCATCTAACAGCATCTGCACAACAAGTTCTCAGCGATTTCGCTAAACAAGCTGAATCAATCGCCTGGAACCGCGTAGAGATCGCAGCACTGATCAAATCTCTGCTTGCGACCCATGGATTAAAAATGCCGCAGGTCGCAATTCCTTTGCGTGTCGCGGTAGCTGGGACCACACAAACGCCGGCAATTGATGCAGTACTAGAAATACTAGGCAAGCAAACTGTGCTCGAGCGGATATCTACTGCAGCTTAAAGCTTGCGTGCACCTTTTGAGCGGTCATCGGGCGGCTCTCAGCCTTGTCTTCACGAAACACGGCGCGCTTAGCGTCGTTGCGGTCGACAATATAGGTAGAGACATAGATCGGATCGCGATAGTCCACTAGTTCACCATTCGATCGATGGGTACGCAAAACGAGCTTACCCGCCGGTGCATCCCAGCACCCTGCTTCGCGCAATTCTGAACGTATGTTGCGCCCCTGCTTGACACGCGTCTGCTGCGTCATTTTTCCATCGGGATTCAAGGTCAGGAGGGTTTGTATCTCGCCGACTACTCCAGCCTGTTTGCGCAAAATGTACCAGGCGCCGATAAGTTGGCTGCCAGCCGGTGGCACTATACATACAGGTTCAGTCAGCGTCTGAGGCGCCGGAATCACTGCCGAGCCCTCAGGTCTAGGAATGCCGCAACCCGCTAGTGCGAGCGCCGCTACAGAACACATGACCACAGACCAAACTTTCCGCATACTCAAATCACCCATCCCGGCTCCCGCGCGCATCCAATGAATTCTTCTCACACTCGCCATATTGCAACAAAACGCGCCATTCAGCTAAGAGTTTTCAGTTAAAAAAATTAAACTTTACTTTGCCCTGTTGTTGTCACGCACACCTTAAAGATAACTTACTCTCGTCCGGAACATCGGTCGTACACGGGAAACCCGCACACCACAAAGCTCTGCGCCGAAGCGATCACTGCACAAGATGACAAAAATATTACTCGTTGCAGATCAAGGGTTAACGATAGCCATTAAATTTAAATTTTTACTATTGCCCTGATTGATTAGACCTACTAGAATTGGTAACGAAATCGAAGAACAACACTACATGTAGTGGTAAACCCATTCTCGAACGAGGCGTGTGCCACGTTCACCTAGCAGGAGCTTTTTATGCAAACAACGACAGGCGCAGTGTTAAGACAAGAGTCTGCACCGCAATTCGCAGCCGCCGCGGCCCCCATCACCGAAGCCACCTGGACTCAATATCACATCATCCGACGCAACGGCGCGGTAGTGAACTTTGAGCCAAGTAAAATCGGCATTGCCATGACAAAGGCTTTCTTAGCTGTCAATGGCGGACAAGGTGCTGCGTCAGCACGCGTGCGCGAACTGGTTGACTCGCTGACACGCCAAGTTGTCCAGGCGTTGGTGCGTGGCCGCCCAAATGGCGGCACCTTTCATATAGAAGACATCCAGGATGCCGTTGAGTTGGCACTGATGCGCTCAGGCGAGCACGATGTCGCACGCTCGTACGTGCTGTATCGCGAACGTCGCGCCCAAGAACGCGCTAAATCAAGCGTTGAGCAAGCTCCCGTTGAAGCCAGCACGTTGCACGTCACCGAGAATGGCGTGCGCAAACTACTAGACATGGCGAAGTTGCAAGCAACGATTGAATCTGCCGGCCAGGGTCTGGGCGAGTTCGTCGACACAGCAGCGATCCAGAAAGAAACACTGAAGAACCTGTACGACGGTGTGCCGATCGACGAAGTTTACAAATCCGCCATTCTGGCCGCACGTGCCATGGTCGAGAACGACCCCGCTTACAGCAAAGTCACTGCACGTCTTTTGCTGCACACGATCCGTAAAGAGGTTCTGTCCGAAGAAGCATCCCAAGAGGACATGAACAC
>JBEDEU010000114.1:0-6853 GCA_041175585.1 Pseudomonadota bacterium
AGGCGAAATGCTTGAGTTTCCCAATAATGTGTTCGGTCTGGCACTGAACCTCGAGCGCGACTCCGTTGGCGCCGTTATTTTGGGTGACTACACAGGCGTTTCTGAAGGTGACGCCGTTAAAGCGACTGGCCGCATTCTTGAGGTGCCAGTTGGTCCCGAATTGCTCGGTCGCGTTGTGAACGCACTGGGCGTGCCGATTGACGGCAAAGGCCCAATTAACGCCAAGCAAACCGACATCATTGAAAAAGTGGCTCCAGGCGTTATCGCCCGTCAGTCCGTGTCACAACCACTGCAAACCGGTTTGAAGTCGATTGACTCGATGGTGCCGGTCGGTCGTGGTCAGCGCGAACTGATCATTGGTGACCGTCAAACAGGTAAGACAGCTGTTGCTGTGGATGCCATCATCAACCAAAAGGGCAAAGGCGTTAAGTGCGTCTATGTCGCGATTGGTCAAAAAGCTTCCACCATCAACAACGTGTTGCGCAAGCTCGAAGAGTTTGGCGCAATGGAATACACCATCATCGTTGCTGCTGCTGCATCTGACTCGGCTGCGATGCAGTACTTGTCAGCATACGCTGGTTGCACAATGGGTGAATACTTCCGCGACCGCGGTGAAGACGCTCTGATCGTTTATGACGATTTGACCAAGCAAGCTATTGCTTATCGTCAGGTTTCGCTGCTTTTGCGCCGCCCACCAGGCCGTGAAGCATATCCTGGCGACGTGTTTTATCTCCACTCACGTCTGCTCGAGCGTGCTGCTCGCGTGAACGAAGCCTACGTTGAGAAATTCACGAATGGCGCAGTGAAGGGCAAGACTGGTTCCCTGACGGCATTGCCAATTATTGAAACGCAGGCAGGCGACGTGTCCGCTTTCGTTCCAACCAACGTAATTTCGATTACTGACGGTCAGATCTTCCTTGAGACAGACTTGTTCAACGCCGGTGTGCGTCCTGCTATTAACGCCGGTATTTCAGTGTCGCGAGTTGGTGGTGCTGCACAGACAAAGATCATCAAGAAACTGTCCGGTGGTATTCGTACCGACTTGGCGCAGTATCGCGAACTTGCAGCGTTTGCACAGTTTGCTTCTGATCTGGACGATGCGACGCGTCGTCAGCTCGAGCGCGGCAAGCGCGTGGTTGAACTGCTCAAGCAGCCTCAATACCAGCCTTTGCAAGTTTGGGAATTGGGCGTGATCCTCTTTGCTGTGAACAACGGCTACCTGGATGATGTCGAAGTCTCGAGCGTGTTGCCATTTGAGAAAGGCATCAAAGACTATCTCAAGTCCAAACATGCAGGAATGATCGAGCGTATCGAAAGCAGCAAAGAACTCTCCAAAGATGACGAAGCAGAATTGGTCAAAGCTTTGGTTGAGTTCAAAAAGCACGGCACGTTCTAAGCAACCCGCTATAGCGTAGATCAGGTGTGAGCCTGATCTGCGACACAGCAGATGGTCTGAAACCTGCAAACAGGTCTGACACAGGAAGCGAAATGGCAGGAATTAAGGAAATTCGAACCAAGATCAAGAGCGTGCAAAACACGCGCAAGATCACAAAGGCTATGGAAATGGTGGCCGCCTCCAAAATGCGCAAAGCGCAGGACCGGATGCGGGCTGGTCGTCCATACGCTACCAAAGTCTACGAGATGGCTAGCCACATGATGGAAGCCAACCCTGAATACACACATCCTTTTCTGATTGAGCGCACTGGGCTCAATGCGGTGGGGATTGTTGTGGTGTCAACGGATAAAGGACTTTGCGGCGGCCTCAATACAAACATTATGCGTTTGGTGCTCAACCGCATGCGTGAGTTCAACGACAAGAACATCAAGACACAGTTCACCGCACTTGGCAATAAAGGCTTGGGTGTGTTGACGCGTATTGATGCAAATGTTGTTTCCCAAGAGATCGGTCTCGGTGATAAGCCTGAGCTCGACCGCTTGGTAGGTGCGATCAAAGTGCAGTTGGACGACTATTTGGCTGGACGCGTAGATGCGGTTTATATCGCGACCAACCGCTTCATCAATACGATGAAGCAAGAAGCAACGTTTACACGGCTATTGCCTTTGCCGGGCAAACTTGTCGACCCGTATCAAGCATCTTCTGCCGCTAACGAAGAGAAAGAAAGCGTTACGGCAGAGCATGGTTGGGATTACCTCTACGAGCCTGATGCTCAAACCGTTATCGATGAGTTGTTGCAGCGTTACGTCGAAGGTTTGGTGTATCAGTGTGTCGCAGAAAATATGGCCTCTGAGCAGTCGGCCCGAATGGTTGCGATGAAAGCAGCCTCGGACAATGCGAAGAAGGTGATCGGTGACCTGCAACTCGTCTATAACAAGACGCGTCAGGCTGCCATTACCAAAGAAATTTCGGAAATCGTAGGGGGCGCCGCGGCGGTCTAATTTCTAGACAGCCCAACGGTTTCCCATTAGACAGTTATCAAGTAAGGATCAGACATGAGCAACGGAACCATCGTTCAGTGCATCGGCGCCGTGGTGGATATTCAGTTCCCCCGCGATAATATGCCCCATATTTATGAGGCGCTCCGCTTAGCGGATGACTCATCAGCATTTGCTGAGAAAGGCTTGACCTTCGAAGTGCAGCAGCAATTGGGTGACGGCGTTGTCCGTACCATTGCGCTGGGCTCAAGCGACGGTTTGCGTCGTGGGATGGCAGTATCCAAAACAGGCGCTGCAATTTCAGTTCCAGTTGGTACTGGCACACTTGGCCGGATCATGGACGTACTTGGTCGTCCGATCGACGACGCGGGTCCTATTCAAAGTACAGAATTGCGCGAGATCCATCAAGCTGCGCCGAAGTTCGACGAATTGTCGCCTTCAGTTGAGTTGCTTGAGACTGGTATCAAGGTGATTGACTTGGTATGTCCTTTTGCTAAGGGCGGTAAGGTCGGTCTCTTCGGTGGCGCCGGTGTGGGCAAGACCGTGAACATGATGGAACTGATCAACAACATCGCTAAACAGCACAGCGGTTTGTCAGTGTTTGCCGGCGTGGGTGAGCGTACCCGCGAAGGTAACGACTTCTACCACGAGATGGAAGAGTCCAAAGTGTTGGACAAAGTTGCGATGGTGTTCGGTCAGATGAACGAGCCTCCAGGCAACCGTCTGCGCGTTGCGTTGACAGGTCTGACAATGGCCGAGAAATTCCGTGACGAAGGCCGTGACATTCTGTTCTTCGTTGACAATATTTATCGCTACACGCTGGCCGGAACAGAGGTGTCCGCGCTTCTGGGTCGTATGCCATCTGCCGTGGGTTATCAGCCAACACTGGCCGAAGAAATGGGCGTTCTGCAAGAGCGTATCACTTCGACAAAAACTGGTTCGATCACTTCGATTCAGGCCGTGTACGTGCCTGCCGATGACTTGACCGACCCATCGCCTGCAACAACGTTCCAGCACTTGGACTCGACTGTTGTGTTGTCGCGTGATATCGCTTCGCTTGGTATTTACCCAGCTGTGGATCCACTTGACTCAACCAGCCGTCAGCTTGATCCAAACGTCGTCGGTGAAGAGCATTACAACGTTGCACGCGGTGTGCAGCAAACGCTTCAGCGCTACAAAGAATTGCGCGACATTATCGCGATTCTGGGTATGGATGAATTGTCGCCAGAAGACAAACTGGCAGTGGCTCGCGCACGTAAGATTCAGCGCTTCCTGTCGCAGCCTTTCCACGTTGCTGAAGTGTTTACTGGTTCGCCAGGCAAGTACGTTCCGCTGGCTGAGACACTGCGCGGCTTTAAGATGATTGTGAGCGGCGAGTGTGATGCATTGCCCGAACAGGCGTTTTACATGGTCGGCGGCATCGATGAAGCGTTCGAGAAAGCCAAGAAGCTCCAATAAGGATTTGTTATGGCTACGGTCCAAGTAGACGTTGTTAGCGCCGAAAGATCCCTGTATTCAGGCGTTGCAAAGTTTGTGGTGCTCCCGGGTGAGTCGGGTGAGTTGGGCATCATGCCCGGACACACCCCGCTTATTTCGCGGATTCGTCCAGGTTTAGTTCGTATCGTTTTAGAAGATGGTACGGAAGAGAGCATTTTTGTGGCGGGTGGTTTGTTAGAGGTTCAGCCTCGACATATCACCGTGTTGTCTGACACAGCAATCCGCGGCGGTGAACTCGACGCTGAGAAAGCTGAGGCAGCACGTCAAGCGGCACAAGAGGCTCTTGCGAATGCTAAAGACAAAGCGGACATCGATGCGATGCAAGCTGAGTTGGATATGTTGGTTGCTCAGGCTTCTGCTGCGCGCCGCATTCGGGAAATTACGAACAAGCACTAGTCTTAACGCTTTGTTGAAGAAAAACGCGCCCAGTGTGGCGCGTTTTTTTATACAACGCTTGTGAAGCACGCATTGTGGCTATTCCGTATGTGTGAATTCCGAATATTCGGAATTCAGCTAACCCTCTAGCCTATACGCTTTTGCTTGGAGCGTAGAGAGATGCGGCAACAAATAGATTGTGCAGTGCTTTTGCTGGAGGCGCATGCGACTTGGATGCCGCAGACGCTTGAGGTTGCTCAAGCGGGGCTAGCAAGGATAAGGCTGCATAAACTCAATTGGGAAGCGGGTCAGGACCTTGAGGTCGCCGAAGATCAGTTAATCCATTTGCCTGTCCACGCCATAGCCCAGGCGAGCGTGAGCTTACGAAGGTTTGATGTGTGTCTGCTGCCAGTATCAATTGACAGTCTTGGCTGGACCCGTCAGGCATTGGCAGCAATTCCTCGAGGTCCATTTTTGCCGATCATCGGAATTTTTCGTGACCTTAAATCTGCAGCGATGCAAGACTTGCTTGAATTAGGTCTTGCGGACTTTGTCCGATTGCCACTCTGCCCAGACGAATTTCGCGCACGCGTGTTAGCAACGGTCGCACGTGTACCGCGCATGGGTTCTTTGCGTGAGTCTGACCATCCCGGACAAACCGCCTGGTTGCAAGCGGTTGGGATACTGCCAGCGGTACGTCCCATCGTTACTTCAGAACCAAGCACGCCCGAACCGCCAAAAGTATTCCGTAGACGCAATTTGGGTGGTCGCCCTGTGCGTAATATCATGCATAGTCGTGCGACGCAGTTTGGTCAGAGCATGAATAGCCCAGCACTGCTGCCCGCGACCGAGTCGTTTCGTGAACTTAAAGCCAAATTAATCGAGAGCTTTGAGAAAGAATACATAGAGCAGGCACTTGAGCGCGCGCAGGGCAATATTGCCATGGCTGCCCGCGCTTCCAATAAGCATCGCCGTGCATTCTGGGCATTGATGCGCAAGTATGAAATTGATGCGGAGCAGTATCGAGACGAAGATCTGTGAGAGTAAAATCCCAACACTCCAGAACGTGGTTGTGCGCCGCGGCAGTCAATTATTAAAAGCCAAAGGAAACTTGTGTCCGTTGCACCTTTAAAAAACGACGTATTTTTGCGTAGCCTCCTGCGTGAGCCTGTGCCCTACACCCCTACGTGGCTGATGCGCCAAGCTGGTCGCTATCTGCCCGAATACAACGCTACACGTGCACGTGCCGGATCCTTTATGGGACTCGCACAGAATCCCGATTATGCCGCCGAGGTCACCCTCCAGCCTCTAGAACGCTATCCATTGGACGCTGCTATTTTGTTTTCAGACATTCTGACAGTGCCTGATGCTATGGGCTTGGGTTTGTCTTTCGCGCAGGGTGAGGGGCCGCGCTTTGCGCACCCGGTGCGTACCGAAGAGGATGTTGCCAAACTTGCCGTACCGGATTTGGAAAAGTTGCGTTATGTGTTTGATGCGGTTGCGTTAATTCGCAAACAGTTGGACGGGCGGGTGCCGTTGATTGGTTTTGCTGGTAGCCCTTTTACGGTTGCTTGCTATATGGTTGAAGGCAAGGGTAGCGATGACTATCGCCTCATCAAAGGTATGTTGTACGCACGCCCCGATTTGCTGCACAGAATTCTGGAGATCAACGCGCAAACAACGGCGCAATACTTAAATGCCCAAATTGAAGCAGGTGCCCAAGCGGTCATGATTTTTGATAGCTGGGGCGGGGTGCTGGCTGACGGACTATTTCAGCAGTTTTCTTTGCAATACACTCAACGTGTTGTGGCAGCCCTGAAACGCGAGCGCGAGGGACGTCGTGTGCCTGTCATCGTCTTTACTAAAGGCGGAGGGCAGTGGTTGGAGTCGATCGCTGCCTGCGGGGCTGATGCGGTTGGTCTTGATTGGACAGTTGACCTTGCTGCAGCGCGTCGTCGTGTTTCGGATTCCGTTGCTTTTCAAGGAAATCTTGATCCCATCGCTTTGTTTGGAGGTGAGCAGGCGATTCGCGCTGAAGTGCGGCGTGTTCTCGATGCTTTTGGGCAAGTGAACAAGGGTGGCCATGTGTTTAATTTGGGGCACGGAATCTCGCAGTTCACACCACCAGAAGCTGTTCAAGCGCTGGTTGATGAGGTTCGTTTGTATAGCCCTAGGTTTCATGGGGCATAAGCCAAAAAGCCTAGTATTCATGCGGCTTATCAGAGCAAATTGCTTGCAAAGCTAGGTCGTATAAAGGCAGTTGTGCACAAATATTGGGCAAGACGGGAAATCCCGTAAGTTACAAACCTAATTCTCTGATGATTGCGTAAGCGATTGATTTTTATTGATAAATTCAATATCAATGGGTTTTTCGATAAAGATTTGTACTTTGAGATATCGGTTTTACTTGTTGACTAACGTATGTTTTCCCCAAAGTTATCCACATCCTTGGGGTAGGATCTCTTGAACTTATTTCTGTTCAGCGTATTAGCTCAATATCAAAGAAACCACATTAAGTTGATGTCAGTTTTGTGTCATGAAATATAAGGAATGATGAGTGCGGAAGTGAACTGGGTGAGTGTCGTTC
>JBEDEU010000115.1:0-6849 GCA_041175585.1 Pseudomonadota bacterium
CCTGATCACTCGTGCGGCGGATGTCACGCTAAAAGAGCGTCGGAAATTGGTGATGGTTGTACGTGAAACGCCTTTTAATCTGGCGCATTTACGAAACATGACCGCGATCACAGAGATGGGAGGGATTGTTTTTCCTCCACTGCCTGCGTTCTATCATCGTCCCAAGTCTATCGAGGAAATGGTGGATCACACCGTGTCACGTATTCTTGAGATGGTTGGTATCGACGTGAATGGTCCACGCTGGGCGGGCACTGACGGGGCCTGATCCGCACGCGTCTTCCGTGCTATCGGTTGTCGGCTCCGGCGCATCAAACGCCGTATCTCCGTGCGGATTGGCGACACCATCCGGTTTAAGCCCTACAAAATCAAAGAGTGTCGTATCCATTAAATGTGATGGTGCGATGTTCGCTAAAGCCTTAAAACTATTCCAAGCGCGACCGGGGTCTTTCTTGTCCCATTGTGCAAGCATTTCGCCGATCTCTTTGCGTTTCAGATTCTCTTGGGAGCCGCAAAGATTACAAGGAATGATCGGGAATTGCTTGAGCTGCGCGTAAGCGATGAGATCCGCTTCTGTGATGTACGCGAGGGGGCGAATGACGGTGTGTCGCCCGTCGTCCGAGACAAGCTTTGGAGGCATTGCTTTGAGCTTTGCCCCGTAAAACATATTTAAGAAGAATGTTGCGAGGATGTCGTCTCGATGATGGCCGAGTGCAATCTTTGTCGCTCCCAATTCGTTCGCGACACGGTACAGAATGCCTCGACGTAAGCGCGAACAGAGCGAGCAGGTCGTTTTACCCTCGGGTATAAGACGTTTGACGATCGAATAGGTATCTCGGGTCTCGATGTGAAACGGGATGTCTAGTTTCGTTAAATATTCGGGAAGAATGTCAGCGGGGAAGCCGGGCTGCTTTTGATCAAGATTGACAGCAACGATCTCGAAATCAATGGGGGCGCGTTGGCGTAACGTCATCAGAATATCGAGCATTCCGTACGAGTCTTTACCTCCTGACACGCAGACCATCACGCGGTCGCCCGCTTCGATCATGTTGTAGTCCGCAATTGCTCGGCCTGTCTCACGCATTAAGCGTTTGGATAGCTTGTTTTGCTCGAGGCGCTGGCGTTCCTCGGAAAGCCTCGTCGTTTGCGTGGTGTTGAAATCGACAGACTGCACGTCAGTATCCTGCTTGGGTCAGATAGTGTGTAACCGCTAAACGGTCGCCAGAAAAAATAATCCGCGACGCTTTTCCTGCACGTTGATGCTCGTACATCGGGTCGTAATATTCTGTCAGTAATGGCCGAATCCATTCGCGGTGTGCATCAACGACTCCCGACTGGGCTTGTATCCGAAGTGCATCTTGCATCAAAGACTGCAGCCTTGCGTGCCGCTCGCCGCCGAGGCGTTTATAAACGTTTTGCAGGCTCTCGAGTAAGCGCTGGCTAAAGGCTTCAAAGCCGGCGTCTGGCCCCAGTTTGTTTTTAAACTGCGCACCCAGGTCTTCAATGTAATCATGCAGGATCCGTTCAACGCGGGATGCGTGGGATTCTTCTACCCAGACAACGGGACTCGTGAGCATCGCTTCGCGCAGTGGAATAGGCAGCGCACACCGGCCAATTAACCTCGATTCATCCTCAAGTGCGATACGGGTGATGTTTTGCGCACGCAAGCGCATAAAAGAAAGTGCGAGACTGTTGTCAAAGTCGATTTGTGTTGGCTGCTCAGTAGCATGTTTGCCAAAGCTTGAACCGCGGTGATGTGCCAGCTGCTCAAGATCAATCGTCGCGTTAAGATTTTTGATGACCTCCGTCTTGCCACAGCCCGTAAAGCCCGCAATCAGTATGAATTGTGATTGCGCGATTCCTTGCGTTAATTGCTCAAGCACAAAACTGCGCATCGCCTTGTAGCCGCCAACGATGCGCGGGTATTGAATCCCTGCATCGGCCAGCCATTGCTGCGAAATGCGTGAACGTAAGCCACCACGAAAACAATAAAGATATCCGTCTGGATTCGCACTTGCAAACTTTACCCATCTAGCGACACGCTCGTCTTTGATGCTCCCGCTGACGAGTTCATGACCAAGTTTGATCGCCGAGTCTTGTCCTGCTTGTTTGTAACGTGTGCCAACTCGGTGTCGCTCATCATCCTCCATGAGGGGGAGGTTCACTGCGCCGGGAAACGCACCTTGTGAAAACTCTATCGGTGCACGTACATCGAGAAGAGGAACGCCGCTAGTCAGAATCTCGGCGTAATTATCTGAGTCTATGCGAAGAGTCATGATTTTGTCGCAAGTGTGAGCTTGCATTCAGTCTGGGCCGCAGCGGCGAGCGTCAATTCAAACTGACGTAACTCATCCCGTCTGAACACGTGCATTTTGATGCGATCACCCGGCTGGTAATGTGCGAGTAGTGCGTCGAGCGTATTGTTAGCTGAATCGACTTTTAGTCCGTTAATTGCAACGAGCACATCGTTGGCGGACAAACCAGCTCTATGCGCGGGGCCGTGTTCAAACACTGTTGCGATCACTAGTTGTTCGCTTTGTTTACGAACGCGCAGTCCCACACTCGGGGTTTTAGAGGCGGCGATCCATTGCATCGTGATGCCATGCTGTGCAAAGAGCTTTGCAAGTGGAATGTCATGACGGCCGTAAGCCCAGGATTGAACTTCGTTGCGCACGTCAACGCCAGTCGCTTCGCGAACGAGGGCAGGGAATTCGCCTTCTCGTAAGCCTCGCGCCCCACCTGTATAGAAATCTCGTCCGAAGCGATCCCACATCAGACGCATCACGTCATCGAGGCTGTATTGTCCTTGCGTTGCGTGTCGGATGGTTAGGTCTAAGGCGAGCGCGACAAGTGAGCCCTTTGTGTAATAGCTAACTAAAGCGTTTGGTGAATTCTCGTCTTGTTTGTAATAGCGTGTCCAGGCATCAAAAGAGCTCTCAGCGACAGATTGTTTCGCTCGTCCTGGGCTCGCCCAAACCGAAGCGATTTGTTTGCCTAGAGTTTTTAAATATGTGGGTTGATCGATCACGCCACTGCGCAATAGAAAAAGGTCGTCGTAGTACGACGTGAACCCCTCAAAAATCCACAAGAGTTCTGTGTAATTTTCCTTGGCCAAGTTATACGGAGCAAACGCCGCAGGTTTGATGCGTTTAACGTTCCAGGTGTGAAAATATTCGTGACTGACAAGACCTAAGAAGGTTTGATACCCGTCGGATGTTTTTTCTTGTCCGGTAGTGGGCAGGTCTTTGCGTGAAGCCATTAGTGCGGTGGATGCGCGGTGCTCAAGCCCGCCATAGCTGTCTCCGGTGACCATGGTCATGAAAACATACTTCGGCGCAGAATCCAGAAAGGGGGCTTGTTGCGAGGCCGGTTCAAAAAAACGAATCTGTGCTTCACAAATACGTTTGACATCGCGCGCGATGCGAGGCAAGTCCAGACCTGGGATCACTCCAGTAAACACCAACTCATGTTCTGCGCCGCAGGCGTTAAAGCGAGCAACCTGCGGGCGGCCCATTTCAATGGGGTGATCAATGAGTGCGTCGTAATCTGAGACGGAATAGACAGAAAAACCTCTCGAACCTCGCGCACGACGCTCTCGTGCACTCAGGGGCATGCTGGTGTGGACGGACCACCCTAGACGCCCCGGGGGCGGGGTGAGCGTCAATTCGCAATGTTGGTTTTCGTGACCATGGGCCTTCAAAAACACGCTCGTGCCATTGAAAAAACCGTGACTTTCGTCAAGATGCGCTCCGCGGACGGATAGGTCCCAAGCGTAAATGTCTGCCGTGATGGTGAGTGTGCCCTGACATGGCGCGACTCGCCAACTGTGGTTGTCGAGTTTTTTGATGGTTAGACTTTGGCGACCGCAGCGGGCACTGATAACCTCTACTTGACGAGCGAAATCGCGTATCAAGTAGCTGCCAGGTATCCAGGCAGGCATGGAAACTATCTGTCCGGATGGGGTCGGATCTGCGATCGTCAGGGTAGCGCGTACGCGGTGACCAGCTGGATCGAAGGGTTCTAGGCTGTAAAGTATGGGTTTGCGGTTCATATCGATATCTTATTTCACATTTCCACGGAGACACCCATGAGCGAAATCTTTGTACTGAGCGAAACGCGTGGCCGAGTCGGGCTATTGACACTCAATCGCCCCAAGGCGCTGAATGCCTTGAACGACCAGTTGATGGATCAATTGGGCGCAGGACTGCTCGCCTTTGACGCAAATGATGACATTGGGTGCATCGTCATCACGGGTAGCGAAAAGGCGTTCGCCGCGGGTGCGGATATTGGCGCCATGAAAGACTGGTCTTACATGGACGTCTATAAAACGGAATACATCACGCGCAACTGGGAAACGATTCGCCGGATCCGCAAGCCCGTGATTGCTGCAGTGGCTGGCTACGCTCTCGGTGGTGGGTGCGAGCTTGCGATGATGTGCGATTTTATTCTGGCCGCAGATACAGCTAAATTTGGACAGCCAGAAATCAAACTCGGAGTAATTCCCGGCTCTGGAGGTACGCAGCGCCTGCCTCGCGCCGTGGGTAAGTCTAAGGCCATGGAAATGGTTTTGACTGGTCGCATGATGGATGCGGTCGAGGCCGAGCGTGCTGGGCTTGTGTCGCGGATCATCGCGGCAGATCGCCTATTGGAAGACGCGATTGAGACGGCCACTGTGATTGCGGGCATGTCCTTGCCTGCGGCCATGATGGCAAAAGAGTCTGTCAACCGTTCTTATGAGTCCTCATTGAGCGAAGGGGTTTTGTTTGAGCGCCGCGTGTTCCATTCTTGCTTTGCAATGGATGACCAAAAAGAAGGCATGGCAGCCTTTGTTGAGAAGCGTAAGCCTGTTTTTACGCACAAGTAAGCGATCACTTACGCGCCTGACTCAAACGAGCTTGGGCGCGTACTCGCCTTACGGGTCTCCCCCAATAGGGTTTGCATGAGGGGACAAAAAAACGCTATACTTATTGAGTTTGTCGGCGAGCACGCTTTCAGCCCGAATTCAGGTTGGTGGGGCTTTAAAGTTGTGCCGGGTGGTTGGTCAAGTACATAGCTCTGGGGGTGTCACATATGGGTACCCACGCATCAGAGAAGCTTGAATTAACCGCAGCAGATTTAGCGCAGATTAATAGGCGCTCTCGGCTGGAACTCGTGCAAATCGTCAAAGCCCAAGCTTTGTTGGGTTGTGTTGTGGCCGGGTTGGCATGGTTGATTGCAGGCGGTGATGCCGGGTTGTCAGCTTTAGCCGGAGCAGGTACGTATTTTGTGCCGAATGTAATTTTTGCGTTGCGCTTGTACATAGCAACGTTTCGTCCAGGGGGTTCAGGCCCGATGTTGTTCCTGATTGGCGAGATGTTGAAAATAGGCGTGGCGGTGGGTTTGTTGTGGGTTGTGGCCCGTTTGGGTGGTGATCGTGTTCAGTGGCTGGCGGTATTGGTCGGGCTGATCGCGGTGCTCAAAGGCTACGTCTTGGTGCTGATGTTTGGGCGTGCCCGAACATAGTTTGATCTGTCGAATCTTTTACCGATTTTTTTTAGAGATTTATCATGGCCGCTGCCGCCGACGCATCTCCTCAAGCCGCATATATTCAGCACCACCTGGTGCACAACAACAATATCGGAAAAAAGCAGGAGCTGATCGCGAATTTTGACGTGATCAACTATGACTCAATATTTTGGGTGCTGTTTACTGGTTTTCTGGCAATTCTGTTGATGTGGTTAGCTGCTCGCCGTGCCACGGCAGGTGTCCCAGGGCGATTCCAGGCTTTTGTCGAAATGTTGGTTGATATGGTTGACCAGCAGGCACGCGGGATTGTGCCAAGCGAAGAAACTCGCAAGTTTGTTGCTCCATTAGCGATGACTGTATTTCTCTGGATCGTGCTGATGAACGCACTGGATTTGATCCCAGTGGATTTACCGCATGCCATTTTCCACGCTTTGGGCGTGGGTGATAAAGGTCAGCCTCTTTACTACCACCGTATTTTGCCGACAGCCGATCTGAACGTCCCAATGGGCATGTCAATGGGTGTTCTATTGTTGATGCTGTATTACGGGATCAAGATTAAGCACCCCGGCGGTTTCGTTAAAGAGTTGTTCACAGCTCCATTCCATGCACATGGTTTTGCGGTTGTATTGTTGGCTCCAGCTAACTTCTTACTGAACTTGGTCGAGTATGCGGCCAAGTCGGTGTCGCTTGGTATGCGACTGTTCGGCAACATGTTTGCCGGCGAACTCGTGTTTATGCTGATCGCTCTTTTGGGCGGCGCTTGGACGGGCTTTAACGCCATGAGTATCGGATTAGGAATTGGTCATATTCTGGCTGGTTCTGTCTGGGCAATCTTTCACATTCTGATTGTGTTGTTGCAGGCATTTATTTTCATGATGCTGACCCTTGTTTACATTGGTCAGGCTCACGAAGGGCACTAATGTTTGGCTTCCGAGGCTAAATACAGGCTTCGGTTGCGGGCAGGTTTACGTAGCAGGTTGTAGTTAAATTTTTGTTTTTTTAAATTTTGATACTTAGATACTAATCAAGGAGTTGTCATGACTAACGTCGCTTTCGTTGCTCTCGCTTGCGCTTTCATTATCGGTTTGGGTGCTGTTGGCGCCTGCATCGGTATTGGCATGATGGGTGGCAAGTACCTCGAAGCTTCGGCTCGCCAGCCTGAGCTGATGAACGCCCTGCAAACCAAAATGTTCTTGTTGGCAGGTCTGATCGACGCGGCATTCCTGATCGGTGTCGGTATTGCGATGTTGTTCGCATTTGCCAACCCCTTCCAGTAAATCGCTCGGGGGCTCGCACTTTTTGGTGTGAGCAAAGATGCCGCGGCGGCTGTTCCGCTGACGGCTTATT
>JBEDEU010000116.1:0-6782 GCA_041175585.1 Pseudomonadota bacterium
GAAGTGCCTTTAAGTGACACAGACAAGTACGGCATCGTGGCAACTGATCCTGCCGGCCCACGTACTGAACGCGTGCGACACATCGTCGAGAAACCAAAATCGGATGTCGCGCCGTCCACCCTCGCGGTGGTGGGTCGCTATGTTCTAGACGCTAGGATTTTTGCCCACTTACGCCAAACGCAAGCAGGCGCAGGCGGTGAAATTCAGCTGACCGATGGCATTGCGTCTTTACTCAAAGAGCAGCCCGTGTTCGCCCATCGCTACGAAGGCATTCGCTACGACTGCGGCAACAAAGAAGGCATGTTCAGAGCAACGGTGGCGCTCGGGCGCAAGTACCACGGCCTGATCCCCTGATTAACCTCTGCGCGCGTGGAGCGCGCGAGGTTTCGCAGCGCCCCAACGCCCTGAGGCAGACAACCGCATCACCGTCCGTAGAGCAACCAACAGACCGATTACCTCGGTCATCGCCGCGGGGATCCACATGGTCAATCCGCCAATCATCTGATCGGCCTGCGCAGTCATCGCGATCGCACGCCCGCACAAATCAAACAGCGGGTATAGATCACGCTCGGTGAACGCAATCACCGCTCCCGCAACCATCTGAGGGGCCATCGTCAAAATGGGCGAAATCACGCGTCCCCCGGGTGTCATCGCAGCAGGTGGGTTAGGACGACGATCCAGGATCAAATTCCAATACATAAAGCCAGTGATTACGACTGACCAATTCATCAGGCGATACAGCCTCCAGTCCAGCATCGAATAAAACTGCACGGAAGGAATGAGCCAAATCACGACTAAAAAAACGAACAGGGCGGGCACAAGAATGGGATTAGTGAGCAGTGACACCACGCCACGGCCCCAGAACGTTTGCGTAAACCTGAATAACGCTTGCCGCAAAACCCGCGGCAAGCCCGCGCGCATGACTGAACCCGGGTAGGCCGCCATGACAATGAGTGGTCCAAGGTGGTGCAGCACAAGATGTTGGATCCGGTGCATAAAGAACATGCGTTCAGCGTAATAGTCGAGCATGGTGTGCATCGACAAGTACAGCATCACCCAACCAGTCCAAAAGAACACCTGCCGCGCACGCGATACGCGCCGCACACGCAGGCCACGCACGAACAGCCAGGCGCTCAGCACAAAGCATACAAGCAGTACAGGGGACAATTCCCAAGGCTTAAGCCAGCTTAGCCAATCCATCACACAACCTTTTAAATGATCGGAGATCAGCACACAATCTACGCAGTGAATTGTAGTATGTTGAAACGCTTCCGCATTTGATTCCCCTTCGCCACGAGCCAAAACTTCATGACTAACGCGCCCAACGCATCAAGCCCTTTCGCCTGTAGACGCCAACACATTCTGAGCTGGATGCGCAGCCTTGGCGGCGGTATTGCCATCTTGGCGACGGGAGCAGAGATTTCGCGGAACCGAGATAACCATTACGCATTCCGTCACGACAGTGATTTTTTTTACCTCACGGGATTCACTGAGGCGAATGCGTGGCTCGTGCTAATCGCCGGGGATACAGATCAAAGTATTTTATTTTGCGAGCCCAAAGATCCTCTCATGGAGACGTGGACGGGCAAGCGCTGGGGGCCCATTGCCGCAGCAGAGGAGTTTGGGTTTGATGAGGCCTTCCCAACGAGTGATCTCGATGCACAAATCCCTGCGCGCATGGCAGGTTTAAAAATCCTGTTTACGAATACCGGACGCAGTCGTGTCCCCCAGTATCTAACCCAACTGCATGCCTGGCTCGAAAAAGCGCAGACCACCTTGCGCGGCTCACGTGCCACGCCGACGCAATGGGTCGATATAGGTGAGCCACTAAGCGAGATGCGGTTAGTTAAGGATGCGAGCGAGTTAGATACGATGCGACGCGCAGCAACGATTTCAGCAATTGGACACACACGTGCCATGCAAACTGCCCAGGCGGGTCTGCATGAATACGAGCTGGAGGCTGAGCTTTTATATGTGTTTCGCAAACACGGTGCACAGTCTGTCGCTTACGACAGCATCGTCGCCGCAGGCGTGAATGCCTGCACCCTGCATCACCGAGCAGGCAACAGTGTAATGCGCGATGGCGATCTAGTTTTAATAGATGCAGGTTGCGAACTCGATGGCTATGCCTCCGATATTACGCGCACATTCCCCGCCAACGGTCGATTTTCGGCCGCGCAACGCGCTCTCTATGAAATCGTACTCGCCGCACAGCGCGCAGCAACGACTTGTGTATCGCCCTCTCATCACTGGAACGCTGCCCATGAAGCCGCTGTGCGTGTCTTGACGCAAGGTCTGCTCGACGAAAAACTGCTGACAGGGTCCCTCGATAAAAACATTGAAACCGAAGCGTTCCGGCGTTTCTATATGCACCGCACCGGACATTGGCTCGGAATGGACGTACACGATGTAGGCGATTACCGGACTCCTCCGGCAGACGCAGGCGAACGCACTTGGCGAAACTTAATGCCAGGTATGGTCCTGACCATCGAACCCGGGCTCTACATTACCCCCTCGCCAGACGTACCAGAGGTGTTCTGGAATATTGGCATTCGAATTGAAGACGATGCGGTCGTCACGCCAACGGGTTGCGAGTTGATCACTAGGGGTGTACCCGTAGAAATTAGGGAGATCGAGTACTTGATGCATTGCAGAGATTGACGTAAAACAAAGTCTTGGAATCCCTGGAACCGAGACCGCTCATGTTCGACCCAGTTCAATTTGAACCGTTAGGCGGCATTTGTATCGTCGCACACGACAAGTCGCAGTTGGAAAACATTACTCGCGATCTAAGCAGGTGGGCCTCAGAACTACAAATCAGACAATATCTTGATCTGACAACGGCTATGCATCAGGGTCTCTGGGTCGTACAAATGCACGCAAGCGCCTTACTCAAAGAGAGCGCACCTAACGCTGACGTGCGTTGCCTCGCAGATAGCTTTGGGTTTTCTACAACAAGCTCTGAGGACGAACTTCTCAGAGAAATCGTATTTTCGAAGGCGCTCAGTCCAGTTGCCTCGAGCTTTCCAAGTGTTGATGAATTTTTCGCTGCCCTGCGCGTCCGCAGAAACATTGCGCTCATCGCACGGCGCACCGAGTTATGGTTCAGCCTAGACGAAGATACGCGCCCCGTCACCCATTGGCGACAACTCGATGGGGACGGTTTTGCCTTGATTGCTGGACAGCCCCTTAGCCAAGCGCTGGAGCTTGCACTTTGCCCCGATGCCTCAGGGCAGAGCTATGGCTTCGCTTGCAGACAAGCATCCGAGTACCTCATGCTCGCGGGCTTGGCTCAAGAGCTCGAGACGACCAACCCACAACTTCTGGAAGCGATTGAGCGACGCTGGGGTGAACAACCACTCCGAGGTCAAGCCTTCATTAATGCATTTTTAACTGAACGTGGGTCTCGCGAGAATCCATTTCCAAAACATCATTATGTACCGGGCAGTCGAGTTTGGTTCAAGAACCCCGATGAGGACTCAACCGATGTAGATGGGTTCGAGGGCTCTTGGGTGGTGTATCTGGGCGCCGGAAAGTTTGTGAATCTGTGGGATAAAAAGAGTCCCTACGATATTGAGACAAAATGTTTTGAGGTTTATCACTGGCGCCATTGCGTCGAGCGCACAGACGCTGGCATCTTGCGCATGAATGAAGATCGCGTCAAAAACATGATGGCAGCATCAATGGCTGATCCTGCAACTAAACATGCGATCTTGCACCAGATGATGGAATACCGTGCTCCCGTGCGCGTCTACGGCGAAGGTGGCTGTATCGACCTCACACGTGAAAACGCACGTTGGGTCTGCCCACAAACCACCAACATCTGCGTCTAGCCTTTCAGATCAAGCCCGTCCAACCAACCCAGTGCAGACCAGACATAAATCACAATCATTGCGATCCCGAACATAAAGGCAACAGTACCAATCAACAGCGTGAAGCTTGCCACTAGAATTGGTCCCCAGCCGCTAGGTGTCTCCCGAACAAGACCAGGGTTGTACAACGCATCAAACCGCTCATCACGCATGAGACACAGCACGATCGCCTCAACAAACCCATCTAAAGTTGGGATGAACAGTAAGAAAAACGCAGGGTTTTCCCACCAAACCTCGGCAAAGCTGCAGGCGACCATCAGCACGATGCTAGTCAGGGTGACTAGCCAGGCGTAGGGGCGCCTCAAGTACCACCAATGCGCACCGACACACCCCAGGATTGCAGCCAAAAGCCCTACCGTCACCTTGTTTCGAAATGCTGGAGCTGTTTGTTGTGTGGACATATGACCTGAGCTGAGGAAAATCACGTTCGTGGAGCAGGAAGAATAGCCTATCGGGATCTAAGGGTTCAACTAAAGACCTTAGTCTGCGCCCACGATAGAATGCAGTATGCCTTCCACCACTTCAGCCTGCGAGTTTGATATTGCCATCCTGGGTGGCGGTCCCGTGGGATGTGCGCTCGCTTTGCTACTTGCACGACTTAGCCCTGCCCCAGAACGCATCGTGTTGCTGCAATCCGACGCCTCGTCCCGCTATGGCTACACGCCAGAAAGCGACCCCAGAGTTCTAGCGGTCAACCACGGCAGCCGTGTCTTACTGGAATCACTGGGTGCCTGGCCCGAACGCTGCGCGGATATCCGCACGATTCACGTCTCTCAACGCGGTCGACTAGGGCGCACCGTAATCAAACATACAGATTTTGCGGTACCAGAACTTGGCTGTGTTGTACGGTACGGCGGACTGATCCAAAAGCTGAACGACGCGGTACAAGCAAGCGGCATCTGCATCCGCCACGGCACGGCGACCGAAATCGTACGTCAAGATGCAAATGGGGTACAGCTCGCGCAAGGACAAGATACGCTGCATGCGGCGATCGTTGTTCAAGCCGATGGAGGGACAACCTCCGAGATTCGTCGCACCTACAAACAAATGGCCTTGCTCACGAGAGCGCGGGCAAGCATTCCGCGTGAAGGATGGGCCTTTGAACGGTTTACGAGCGAAGGCCCCTTGGCGGTCTTGCCGCACCCCGAAGCAGCCGATCAACAATCAATCGTATGGTGTTGTACGCCTGAGCGTGCACAACATCTGCAGGGGCTTGAATCCAAAGAGTTTTCACGTGCACTGACACAGGCATTTGGCACGCGCTTGGGCACGCTTGAGATCCAAGAGCAAGCGTCGATGTTCCCCCTCGCGCTCAGCGTGCGGTCCAGTCCCGTCAATGGCCGACTGATCGCAATTGGTAATGCTGCACAAACCCTTCACCCCGTCGCGGGTCAAGGTCTGAATCTAGGTTTACGCGACGCCGCCAGTTTGGCTATCGCCATGCGCGACTGGCTACCCATTACAAACAGTCCCCCGAGCGCAGCGCTTGCGCAGTTTATGCATATGCGGCAGCCTGATCGCCAGCTCACAACCCATTTAACGGATTTAATGTCACGGGTCTTCACGTCCGGCTGGCCAATTGTTGAGCACTCTGCCGGGCTTGCCTTACTGGCGATGGACTTGATCCCTGCCTTACGCGCCCCCCTCGCAAGACACCTTCTACAGGGTTTGAGGCTTTAGCTTCTAGCGGCCTAACCACACCAGCTCAACCGATTACAATTTAGGCATGCAAATCGGTGCGTGGTCTCTCCCCAACAACGTGTTTGTCGCGCCCATGGCAGGCGTGACCGATCGACCTTTTCGTCAGCTCTGCAAAAAGCTCGGTGCTGGTTACGCGGTGTCAGAAATGGCAGCAAGCAATCCTCAGTTGTGGCAGACAGTGAAATCCTCACGCCGACTCAACCATGATGGGGAAATCGACCCAGTCGCCGTGCAAATCGCGGGCGCAGACCCAGCCATGATGGCGCAAGCAGCCGTCTTCAATATTGGTAAGGGTGCGCGCATTATCGACATCAACATGGGATGCCCCGTTAAAAAGGTATGCCATGTGGCAGCAGGCTCTGCCCTGTTGCGACACGAGGATTTAGTGGCACGCATTCTCGATGCGGTTGTCCAAGCCTGTCTGCCGCACGGCGTTCCCGTCACACTCAAAACTCGTACTGGCTGGAGCCGAGAAGACCGAAACGCCCTGCGAATTGGTCAAATTGCCCAAAATGCAGGGATCGCGGCACTGACCTTACACGGCCGCACACGTGAGGACCTGTATCTCGGCGAAGCGGAGTACGACACTATTCGGGCGGTTAAGGCCAGCCTCACGATTCCGGTCGTGGCGAACGGCGATATCGATACTCCCGAAAAAGCGAAGCAGGTGCTGGCCTACACGGGTGCAGACGCCGTCATGATTGGGCGCGCAGCCCAAGGACGGCCTTGGATTTTTCGAGAGATTGCGCATTTTTTACAAACAGGAGAGCACTTGGCGGCTCCCACCTGGGATGAAATGCGAGATTTACTCTTGGCCCACCTCGCGGATCATTATGCGTTCTATGGGGAACTCAGTGGCGTGCGCACCGCCCGTAAACATATTGGGTGGTACGTTGAGGGTCTTGCGGGCGGCAAAGCCTTTGCCGATCAGATCAATCGCCTAGAGACCACTGCCGAACAAGCTGCAGCGGTAGATCGCTGGTTTAGCTCTCAAAGTGACCTTTTGCCACACACTGGGCTCCCAAACTGCGACAATCTGGCACAAGATGTCGCCCATCCACGGGCTGCTTAGACGCTAGACTCCCCCACGCCATGAAACAATATAACGCCCTGCAAAACTCGGTTCGTGACACACTCGAACGGTATCTCGCCGATCTGGGTGACACACAACCAAACGGCATGTACGACATGGTGATCGAATGTGTAGAG